>NZ_JBSHBN010000299.1:0-4449 GCF_053612025.1 Kitasatospora sp. NPDC054768 | reverse complement strand
GCCGGGGGGGCGCGGGCGGGCCCCCCGCCCCCCCCCGCGCCCCTTCGCCCCGGGCCACTGCCATGGGGCCGGCCCGTGGGGCCGGCCCGGTCCCGCCGCCCGAGCCGCCGCCGCGCGGGACGTCGGCCTTCCGGCCCCTGCCGGGGGACGCGGCCGGCCGTGTGGGGGCGGACGGCACGCGGCTGTGGCGCTCGCGGTTCGAGCCGGAGGCGAGCGAGGTCTTCGGCCACCGGCCCGGCTGCGAACTGTCCCCGGACGGGCGGGTGCTGTGGGTCTACCGGCCCGACGCCATGGCCGGCCGCGGCCGCCCGGCCGCCCGGCCGCCTGAGCGCCGACACCATCGTCGCCACCCTCGTCGGCCAGGACGAGGACGAGGAGGACTGGTTCCGCCACTACCGCCTCGACGCCCGCACCGGCCGCGTCCACGGCGCGTTCGACGCCCGCGCCACGGACCCGTACGACATCCGCCCGCTCGGCGACGGCTCCTGGTTCACCACCGGCCCCGACGGCCACCCCGTGCACCACACCTGCGCCCGACCGGTGTCCGACCGGCGTCCTGACTCGGCCCGCCGCCGGGCCCGTTCACCGGGCCGTACGGGCGGCGCCGCGTTCGTAGATCGCGCCGCCGGGGATGTACCAGCCCGCCTTCTTGCGGACCGCCGGGCTCGGGTCCCGGTCATGGGAGGCCCGCAGGGCGGCCACGGCCCGGGCCTCGGTGCGGGCGAAGCGGCCGACGAGCTCGGCGGCCCTGGCCCGCACGCCCGGGTCGGGATCGTGGGCCAGGTGGCGCAGCGCGGGTTCGAGGACCCGGTCCGCGCCCGGTGCGCACGTGTCGCCCTTGCACCGGTCGCAGGCCAGGGCGTGGAAGGCGGCGGTCCTCACCCGGGCGTCCGGGTCGTCGGCCATGGCGACGAGTTGGTCCATGGACTCGGTGTCGACCAGGTGGTCCAGCAGCCGGCAGCAGCCCTCCCGCACGGCCGCGCTCTCGTGAGACAGGCCCGCCCGCACGGCCCCGAGCACGTCCTGCCCGCGCCGCAGCAGTTCCCGGTGGGCGGCCACCGTGCGCTGGGGGTCGCCCAGGCAGGAGACGAGGGCTTCGTTGTCGGTGCTGACGAATCCGAGCATGCGCCCAGTGTCGGGCCGCAAAACGGTGCCGGGCAAAGGGATTTCACCGCGCCGCCACGGCCGCTGCGGCCGGGCTCCGGCCGGCCGGCCTCGGACACCGTCCGGCCCTCGCCCCTGGGCGGCGTGGACGCCGGCGTGGACACGCGGATCGTCCGGGGCGGCCCGCTCGTCGTCCTCCCACGGCCGGGCGTCCGCCGGCGGAAACGGTTCGCCCGGCCGGCGCGGCCCCGCCACCGGCTGCCCCGTCAGGTGGCAGGGCGGGCGGCGGACAGGCGCAGCCTGAAGGGCGACCCGTTGGCGGTGGGCGTCCAGCCCTCGGTGCGCGCGGACCGGATGCCCGCGGCGACCTCCCGCGGCATGATCACTTGGGCCGGCACCGCGTCCGGGGTGTGCCGGGTGGGTCGGCCGGTGTCCACGACGAGCGTCGTTGCGGGGTGGGCGGCGTCCTCCACCGCGTAGCCCAGGGTGCTGCCCTCGAAGTCGCAGCACCAGTGCTGCTTGGTGACGCGCCAGCGGTACGCCACGCCGTCGACGACGATGCGGCGCGCGCCCTTCTTGGCCAGTGCCACGGTGCTGCCTCCCGGTGTTCGGCCCGGCGGCCCGGCGGCCCGTCCGTCGGCCGCTCTGCCGGCCTGTCGGCCTGTCGGCCTGTCGGCCTGTCGGGAGGAAGTCTCCTGGTGCGGCGCGCGCTTGTCACCGGGTTTCCCGGTGCCGTGGCCCGGGACGCCGTCAGGTCCGGGGTCCGTTCCCTCCGCCCTCCTAGCGCGCGAGGCGCCCGAGGAGGGCGGAGGAGGCGGCGATGCCGAGGAGGGTGGCGAAGGCGAGGACGGCGAAGTCCAGGGGCAGGTGGGAGGGGGTGCCGATGAGCAGGCCGCGCAGCGCGTCGACCTGGTAGCTGAGCGGGTTGGCCTTGCTGACGGCCTGGAGCCAGCCGGGCATCAGGGCGATCGGGTAGAGGGCGTTGGAGGCGAAGAACAGCGGCATGGTGATGGCCTGGCCGATGCCCATCAGGCGGTCGCGGGTGAGCACGATCCCGGCGATGGCCATCGACAGGCAGGAGAAGAACGCCGAGCCGAGCAGGACGGCGACGACGACGCCGAGCAGCCGCAGCGGGTTCCAGGTCATGGCGACGCCGAGGGCGGCGGCGATCAGCACCACCACCGCGGCCTGCAGGACGGCCTTCACCCCGGCGGCGAAGGCCTTGCCGGTGACCAGGGCGGCGCGCGGGGTCGGGGTGACCAGCAGTTTGGTGAGGACTCCGGAGTCCCGCTCCCAGATGATCATGATGCCGTAGAAGATCGCGATGAACATCGCGGACTGGGCGATGATGCCGGGCGCGAGGAAGTCCAGGTACGGGATGCCGCCGGTGGGGATCGCCTTGAGGCGGGTGAAGGTCTGGCCGAAGATCAGCAGCCACAGTGCCGGCTGGACCGCCCGGGTGTACAGCTCGGTGCGGTCGTGGCGCAGCTTCTGCAGTTCGACGGCGCACATCGCGCCGATGCGGGCGGGCACCAGGCGCCAGCCGGTGCGGGCGCGCGGGGGCACCAGCAGCAGGGACAGGTCGGGGCCGGCGGCGTCGGCGGATTCAGCCGACGCGGCCCGCGGTGCGGCGGGTTCGGCGGACATCGCTGAAGTCTCCTTCGGTCGCGTCGGCCAGTTGCCGGCCGGCGAAGTGGCGGAAGACGTCGTCGAGGCTGGGGTCCGGCCGGGCCGGGTCGGCCCGGTGGACCTGCTCCTTGAGCTCGGCGGGGGTGCCGAGCGCGCGGATGCGGCCGCGGTCCATGAGGGCGATGCGGTCGCAGTGGCGGTCGGCCTCGTCCATGTAGTGGGTGGTGACCAGGACGGTCATGCCGGTGGCGGCGCGTACGGCGTCCACGCGTTCCCACACGCCGGTGCGGGCGATCGGGTCCAGGCCGATGGTGGGTTCGTCCAGGACGAGCAGGCGCGGGGCGCTGACCAGGGCCTGGGCGAGTTCGAGGCGGCGCACCATGCCGCCGGAGTAGGTGGCGGCCATCCGCTCGGCGGCCTCGGTGAGGTCGACGGCGGCCAGCGCCTGGGCGACGCGGCGGGCGCGTTCGGCGCGCGGGACGTCGAAGACGCGGGCGAACAGGGCGACGTTCTCGCGTCCGGTCAGCCCGGCGTCGGCGGACAGCTGCTGGGGGACGTAGCCGAGCAGGCGGCGCACCTGCATGGGGTGGCGGGTGGCGTCGTGGCCGAAGACGCGGACCATGCCGGCGCCGACGGGCAGCAGGGTGGTGATCGCGCGGATGGTGGTGGTCTTGCCGGCGCCGTTGGGGCCGAGCAGGCCGAACACCTCGCCGGTGCGCACGGTCAGGTCGATCCGGTCGACGGCCCGGGTGGTCTTGCCGTGGCCGTGGCGGAAGACGTACTCCAGGCCCTGGCACACCACCGCGTCCTCGGTGCTCATGGCTCCTCCTCCCCGGAGGCTCCTCCGGGTGCTGCGGGTGCTGCGGGTGCTGCGGGTGCTGCGGGTGCTGCGGGCAGGGTGCGCAGGCCTTCGGCGACCTGCCGCAGAGCGGGCAGGGCGGCGGCCAGGGCCTCGCGCCGGTCGGCGGGCAGGCCGGCGACGACGTCCTCCATCAGCGCGCGGCGGCGCCGGCGCCAGGCCTCGATCCGCTCGACGGCCTCGGGGGTGGCGTGCAGGAGGGCGGCCCGGCGGTCGGCGGGGTCGGTCTCGCGGCGCAGCAGGCCGAGGGCGACGAGCTGGTTGACGAGGGTGGACACCGAGTTGCCGGCCAGGCACAGCTCCTCGGCGGCCTCGGAGACGCGCAGTCCGGGGGTTTCCGTCACCAGGCGCAGCAGTTCGACCTGGGCGCCGCGCAGGCGGGGTTCGTCCATCGTCTGCCGCAGGCGGCGGCGGACCAGTCGCTGGATGCCGACGAGGAGGGTGGAGAACTCGTCCGCCGGCGCGACGTCGAGCGTGTGCGGCTCTGTCGCGGTCATACCCTCATTTTAGCTCTCAGTGAGAGCTATCCGTCGAGAGCGCGGCGCCTCCCTTCGGCAGGCCGCCCCGCGCCCGAACATCCCGCGCGGGGAAGTCGGCCCCGCCGACTTCCCACTCCGCCCCCACCCGGGGTGGTTCGGATGCGGAGCAGTGTCTCAGGTGGCGCGTTGGCCGTGGAGGAGGGCGGGCAGGGAGCGGCCGGCGAGGGCCTCGGCGGCCCGGGCGGCCTGGGAGGGGGCCATGAAGTCCGGGAGGCTGCGGGCAGGGACGAAGCGGGCGCCGAACAGGCCGCTCTGGCGCTGTGCGGGGACGGTGACGAGGGTGCCGTCGGGGACGGTGCCGCCGTCGAACACCAGGGT
>NZ_JBSHBN010000298.1:0-4458 GCF_053612025.1 Kitasatospora sp. NPDC054768 | reverse complement strand
GGCCCTGGCGACCCGGCGAGCTGCGGTTGGCCGCCGGGTAGGACCTCGACTACCACCACGGCCTGGAGCTGATCTTCGCCGACCCGTTGTACGTCCGGTGCCCGGGGTTCTTCCAGGACCCGGCGTTCCGCCCGCCCACGCCCGAGGAGCGTCGGCTGGTGGGGCGGCGGTGCGGCCTGGCGGGCCCACAGCGCAGGGCCCCGCCAGGGGAAGTCCGCGATCCGGGTCCTTGCCGCAGGTCGGGAGAGGTCTTCGCCCAGCCCGACCGCGCGGCCGTGACACCGGCCGCACGGTCACTGCGTCAAGGGCGCTCAGCCGTCGGCAAGTTCGAGGGACTTGCCGATCGGGAACCAGTGCAGTGTTGTCGTCATTTTGTCCGTGCTCGTGTCCGTGTCCACGTCGCCGTCGGCATTCGCCAACGTGCCGGAGATCGTCTGCCCCTTGCGGACGAGGACGCTCATCGGGTGGCGCTGGCCGGAGGTACCGGACTGGAGCAGGATCGGCGCGGTCTGCGCGCAGTGCAGGCCCTGGGCGTTGGTCTGCCCGGAGACCTGGACGTTCCCGTCCACGGTCAGGGTCTGGAGTTCGAGGTCGGGCCTGTCCACGGTGACGCTGGTGTGCAGGTAGTCCGGCGGGCGACGGGCCGGGAAGGAGGGGTGGGGACGGTCAGGGCCCGCGCTGCCACAGTGGCGTCCGGCTTGGCGGCGCGGATCACGGTCGCTCATCATCAGGTGCCTCGGTGGGCCGTCGGGGTGACCGTGGGCGCCCGAGACGGCCGGGCGCGTCCACCACCGGTGCCGGCCTTCCGTGCCGAAGTGCCCCTGCGGATCTGCTGCTTCAGGGCCGTCCGCGGCCGGGAGCGACATGCGGCGTACCGCCGGGCGGAGGTGGTTTCTAGACGAACGGCGTAGCTGCGGGCGCGGTTCTTCGCGGATCGGGACGTACTGGTGAGGGCGCAGCGCCCGGGGGATCCCATCGCACGGAAGGAAGCGGGACATGGCCTCACAGAACATCAAGGAGCTCAAGGAGAAGGTCGAGAAGCTCTACGATGACGAGGAAGGCGATTTCAGGCGCAAGTTCGACGCGGCGATCAGGGGTTTGACGCCGCCCACGGTGTACCCGGACTCCGACGTTTACAAGGACTGGCGAGGGGCGACCGGAAAGACCCTGGCAGAGTTCTTCGTCGAATGGTACGACTGGGGTTGGAAGCAGCCCATCTCCGACGGGCTGAAGTACATCCGTAAATTCAGCTGGATCAGCTACGAGAACGCCGCGGGGCTCGCGTTCGTGACCAGCGAATCCGGACGTGAGGTGCTGGCGGACTTCACGCAGCTGCAGGGTCGGCAGATGGATTCCACGGATTCCGAGAAGCTGGTCCAGCAGTGGATCGATGAACTCGGCCCGAAGCGGATGGCCGATTTCAAGAAGGGGGACTGGTCGACCCTCAACAAGTTCTTCATCAGGGAACTGAAGCCCGGTAAGCGGCCGATCGACTACCCCGACGACCCCAGCGTCGTGACCGCCCCGACCGACTGCATCATCAACATGATCGTCGACAACCTGGCGCCCGACACGCCGCTCCCGATCAAGGCGGCCGTGACCATGAGTGTCAGCAGGCTGCTCGACGGCTCCAAGTATGCCGAGAAGTTCATCGGTGGCACGGCCGTGTCGTGCATCCTCATGCCCGACACCTACCACCGCTACCACGCCCCGGTCGGCGGCCGGGTGGTCGAGGCCCGCGACGACATCGGCGGCGTCTACTACGGGATCCGGGACTTCCCCGACCTGCTCAACAAGGGAAACGTCGGCTACGGGTACGACTACAGCCTGTTCGAGGACTTCCGCCGCGGATACGTCATCATCAAGACGCCGTACGTGGACCACAACGGGGATCCGGACGGCGAAGGCTTTGTCGCCCTGGTACCCGTCGGCCTCAACTCGATCGGCTCCGTGAGGTTCCTCGATCCGTTCCGGAGGATCACGGAGGAGTCGACCCCGGTCGAGGTGAAGAAGGGCGACGAGATCGGCTACTTCCAGTACGGCGGTTCACTGAACATCCTGCTGTTCGAAGAGAAGCGGTTCCCCGCACTCCAGCTCCTCCTGGGCCAGCGCATCGGAGTCCTCCAGGAGGTCGCGCACACCGAGCGCTACATCGAGCGCTACGTCCGCCCGCTGCCCGGGCGCGTTACGCCGACGTCCTGACCTCCCTCCCGAAACGGAAGGCGAACCATGCCCCGTCAGCCCGTTTACGCGATCCCGGCGAACGCCTTCAACACGCAGACGATCCACTTCTGTCCCGACCCCGGGAAGAAGGAGGAGGAAGGAGCCCCGAAGACGGTCCGGTCCTACGCCGGGTACGCGGACGTCGACGGTCCCGGCACCGAAAGGAGCCGCTTGTTCCACTGGTTCTTCGAGAGCCAGACCTGCGATCCCCACGTCGACGCCGACAAGCAGAAGGACCTGATCGAGAAGACGCCTCTGTTGATCTGGCTCAACGGCGGTCCCGGCGCCTCGTCGCTCCTGGGTCTGTTCCTGGAGAACGGGCCGCTGCGCGTCGGTGACGACGCCGCCGGGACCATTTCGGTCAGCCCCGACACCTGGAACCAGGAAGCACACGTCCTCTACTGGGACCAGCCGGTCGGCGCGGGATACAGCTACTGCAAGACGTCGGAAACGTACGTCAAGGACGAGGACGAACTCAGCGAGATGTTCCACCGGGTGCTGGTTCAGTTCTTCGAAACGTACCCGGAGTACCAGAAGTGCCCCCTCTACGTCTGCGGTGAGAGCTATGCGGGCAAGTACGTGCCGTACATCGCCCGGAAGATCCACCAGGAGAACCTCAAGAGGCCCAGGACGCACCTCAATCTGCAGGGGATCGCCGTAGGAAACGGCTGGATCAGACCGGAACTCTCGATCCGCGTCATGATCGACTACGCCTACGCGTCCGGATTCCTCGGCAAGGGCCAGAAGGACGTCCTGGACTCCTCGTACAAGCACTTCCAGGACGTCCTCAAGGCCGGCGAGATGAAGAAGGCCACCGATCTCGGCAACGGCCTGGTCAACGCGATCCTGGCCTACGGAGGCGACTTCGACGTCTACGACGTACGGCGCTGGGAGGACCTGTCCGCGGGTGCGCTGCCCGTCTACCTCAACACCGCCGCCGTCAAGGAGGCCCTGCACGTCGACCACGCGTGGGAGTCCGCGGACAACTCCGGTCCGGTGGCCACCGCACTGAAGGCCGACAACATGGCGGATGCCTCGTCGCTGTACGCCGAGCTCATCCACGCGAAGGAGAACTACAGGGTCCTGCTCTACACCGGGGACTTCGACACCGCCTGCGGCTACCAGA
Organism: Kitasatospora sp. NPDC054768; assembly: GCF_053612025.1. Taxonomy (NCBI): domain Bacteria; kingdom Bacillati; phylum Actinomycetota; class Actinomycetes; order Kitasatosporales; family Streptomycetaceae; genus Kitasatospora; species Kitasatospora sp. NPDC054768. The sequence goes on along the minus strand of NZ_JBSHBN010000298.1, from coordinate 1,109 downwards.
GCACCGAGGAGATCCTCGACGAGATCATGAAGGACGGCTGGCAGGAGGTCCCGCGGTTGATCTGGAAGCAGGCGCAGGGCAACCCGAAGGGCTTCGTCCGCAGCCTCAACAACGTCACCCAGGTCGCGGTGCCCGACGCCGGGCACGAGGTACCGGCCTACCAGCCGCGGATCTCCCGGGAGATGCTCTACAACTGGCTGTTCGACCGCCCCTTCCACGGCCAGGACCCCGAGAGCGTGGCCCGGGCCATCCTGGCCAAGGCCCTGGAGGACGCCGACGAGGAGACAGGATGAGCGGTCACTTCAAGAGGACGAAGGAGACGGCCGACCTGGCGGCGGCCACAGCCGTCCTCAAGCAGGGCTACGTCTGCACCCTCGCCCACGTCGACCCAGAAACGGGCAGGCCGAGGTGCGTGCCCATGGTCTACGCGTACCACGAGGAGGGGGACGAGCGGCGCCTCTATCTGCACGGCTCCATCTACTGGCCGCCGCAGACCGCGCTGGCGCCCTCGCTGCGGCAGCTGTGGAGCGACGCCGGGGTCCACGTCTGCCTGGCCGTCACCCTGCTCGACGGCCTCATCGTCGGGCGGGCGGCGATCAGCACCTCCCTCAACTACCGCTCCGTGGTAGTGGACGGCATCGCGCGGAAGGTCGATCCGGCGGACCGGGCGAAGGCGTTCGAGGCGCTCAGCAACCAGGTCGTCCCGGGCCGGTGGCCCGAGCTGCGCCCGATCAAGGACGGCAAGGGCGGCGAACTGGACTCGGACGGGGAGCACACCCCCACCACCGGGGTCCTCTCCGTCAGCCTGACGGAGGACGCGACGGTGAACGTCAAGCGGCACCACGCCGCCGAGCCGGAGCACGAGAACCAGCAGGACTGGGACTGGGACCACGGCAACGCCTGGGGCGGTGTGCTCCCGATGCGTCAGGTCTACGGGCCGGCGATCCCCGACTCGCACGTCAAGGACAAGGACGCCGACCCGCCGGACCCCGTCCAGCGGGTCATCGGCAGGACCACCTAGTGTCCTGCGCCAGGAATCCGTTCAAGATATGAGGCGAGTCGTTCGAGGATCTCGTCGGCGGTCTTGGTCCAGGTGAATGGGCGGGGGT
>NZ_JBSHBN010000297.1:0-4536 GCF_053612025.1 Kitasatospora sp. NPDC054768 | reverse complement strand
GCAGAGCCCCCGCGACGTCGTCGCGGGGGCTCTGCCGTGCACGGCGCGGGCGTGTCCGCTCAGCCGGCGGAGTGCACCGTCATCGGCAGGCCGCCGCGCACCCGCAGCGACAGCATCGGCTCGGCCACCACCCGGTACCCGGGCACCTTCCTCAGCCGCAGGTCCCGGGCGACCATGGCGATCGTGAACGTGGCCTCCAGCAGCCCGAGGTGGTTGCCGATGCAGAAGCGCGGACCCGCCCCGAACGGGATGTAGGCGTAGCGCGGCCGGTCCGTGGCCCGGTCCCGGTCGAAGCGCTCCGGGTCGAACTGCTCCGGGTCGTCCCAGAACCGGGAGTGGCGGTGCAGGGTGTACGGGCAGATCAGGACGTCGGAGCCGGCCGGGACGTGGTACCCGCCGACCTCGTCGTCCGCCTGGGCCTGCCGCGGCAGGATCCACACCGGCGGGTAGAGCCGCATGACCTCCTCGACCACCATCGAGGTGTACCGCAGGCGGTGCAGGTCCTCGAACTCGGGCAGGCGGTCGCCGAGCACCTCGACGGCCTCGGCGTGCAGCCGGTCCATCACCTCGGGGTGCCGGTCGGCCAGGTAGAACGTCCAGCCCAGGGTGCTCGCCGTGGTCTCGTGGCCGGCCAGCAGCAGGGTGACCAGTTCGTCGCGCATCCGCTGGCGGGCGACCTTGTGGTCGGGCTCCTGCCGGGTGGCGACGATCAGGCGGGACAGCGCGTCCTCCCCCACGATCTCCCCGGCGTCGCGGGAGACCCGCTCGGCCACCAGCCGGTCGACCACCCGTTGCAGGTCCTGCCGGGCCTGCCGGAAGCGGAGCTGCTTGGACAGCGGCACCCAGCCGGGCACCATGCCCATGGTGACCATGTCGAACATCGCCTGGTCCTGCACGGCCTCGAAGTCGTGGCCGACCGCCTCGAAGGCGCTGAGGTCGACGTCGAGCAGGGTGCGGCCGAGCACCCCGAGAGTGAGGGCCGTGACCTCCTTGGTCACGTCGACCGGTGCGCCGCCCTCGTGCGCCCGCAGCCGGCCGACCAGCTTGGCCGCCTCCTCCGCGACGGCACCGGCCTGTTGGACGATCCGCTTGTGCTGGAAGGCGGGCTGGATCTGCCGGCGCTGCTTGCGCCAGAGTTCCCCCTCACTGGTCAGCAGGCCGTTGCCGAGGGCCCGCCGGGCCTGGGCCAGGCCGATCCCCTTGTGGTAGTTGGCCGCGTTGTCCGCGAGCACGTGCTTGGCGTGGTCGGGGTGGTTGAAGAAGTAGAGCGTCTTGGGGCCCATGGAGATCCGGACCGCGTCGCCGTACTCCGCCGCGGCGGAGCGCATCATTTCGAGCCGGTCCCCCACCAGCCTGCGCAGCAGGACGGGGGCGGCCCGGCGCGGCGGGCCGGGCGGCACCCGACGGGTGGCGGCCACGGTCAGCACCCCCCGACGTCGGCGAAGCGGTCGGCGATGGCCTGGCGCCACACCTCGTACGCGGGCAGCGCGCCGGGCACCGGCCCGCTCGGCCGCGCCTCCTGGCTGACCGCGGCGGCCTGATCGGGCGTCATGCCGCAGAAGACCCGCGTGGCCAGCTCCGTGTGCGGCACCAGCAGTCCGGCCCGGATCCGGGCCTCGGCCGCGAACGCGCTGCCCTGGGCGACCATCGGCCCGTGGATGCCGGCCCGGTCGCGGAACGCGCACAGCTCCGCCTCGTCCACGCCGCCGGCGTAGGTGGCGGCCAGTCCGGCGCCGCCGTAGAGGTCGGACCGCCGGGACTCCGGGAACTTCTCGATCATGGTCGCGACCAGCTCGGCGTCGGTGCCGCCGACGAACCACAGGGCCCGGCCGATGCCCTGGTCGATCGCGCGGCCGGCGTACGACGGGGAGTCGTGCGCCGGCCAGGGGAAGGCCGGTTCCCGGTACTGCTGGTGGACGTACCGGTCGGTGCGGAAGTACGCCTGGTGGAAGCCGTATCCGTCGAGCACCAGCCAGCGCAGCAGCGGGTCGAGCTTGTCGATGTCGGGCCAGCAGAACCTCGGCAGCCGGGCCATCGCCCAGCCGATGCCGACGTAGACCATGTAGACGTGGTCGGCGCCCCGGCCGGTGAGGCAGCGGGCCACCGAGTTGCGGCCGGACAGCCGCAGCCCGTCGAGCATGGCGAAGCCCATTCCGGCGCCCTCGTAGGCGAAGCCGCGGAACCGGTCCGGGATTTCCTCCAGCGGGTATTCCGCCTCCGCCGGGTTCCGGGCCTCCACGGCGTGGGCGTAGCCCTCCAGGAACCGCGCGCCGACCGTCTCCAGGAGGTCCTGGGCGGCCGGCGACTTCCGGTGGAAACCACGCGTTTCCAATAGCGTTTCAGAGGTGCTCGGAGTGAGAACTCGACGTCGGAGCGTCCGCCATGCACTGGACACGCCATACTCCTCTCGGGTTTCCCGCGGGGCGGCCGGTCCGCCCCGCGGATGACTTCGCACCGGTCCGGCCCGGGGCTCGTCCGGAAAACACTCAGGCCGCCGGCCCCGGCGCGGGCCGGGGCGAGGGCCCGGCCTCGCGGAAGTGCTCGCGCACGTTCGCCCGCCAGAGCTCGTACGGGGGCGGCCCGCCGGCGGCGCCCGGGGTGCGGTCGTTCACCGCGCAGGCGTCGGCCACCTTCGCCGCCGCCTCCACCGACAGGCCGGTCAGGCCCGTCGAGGCGACCTCGGAGTGCGCGGGCACGAAACCCGCGTACGCACGGGCCTTGGAGGCGAACACCGACCCCTGGGCGAGCTCCGCCCGGTACGGGCCCGCCGCGTCGCGCAGCCCGGCCAGGCCCTCGGCCGTGCCGCCCCCCGCGAAGGTCGAGGCCAGTCCCACGCCGCTCCACAGGTCGCCCTGCCGGTCCGCGCCGAACCTGCGCACCGCGGCCGCCACGTTCGCCGGCGATCCGCCGTGGATGAACCACAGCGCCCGTCCGACGCCCTGGTCGACGGCCCGCTGGAAGTACTCGGGCGCGCCCTGCCACGGATACGGCTTGGGCCTGCGCTGCCCGTCCACCCAGCGCCGGGTGTGGAAGTAGGCGAGGTCGAAGCCGTAGCCGTCGACGGCCAGCCAGCTCATCGTCGGGTGGTAGGGCGTCCCGGTGAGGTCCGGCAGCACCTTGGGCCACAGCGACCTCGGCAGCCGCGCCATGGCGAAGCCGATGCCGATGTACGCCAGGAAGATGTGCGGCTGCCCGGACCCGGCCAGCAGGTCACGGGTGCGGTGGCCCCGGCCCGTCGCGTCCAGGACGGTGAAGGCCATGGTGGCACCCTCGTACGCGAATCCGCGCTGTTCGGGTTCGACCAGGCCGAGTCGGCGCTCGACCTCCCACTGGCTCCGGGCGTCGATCCCCCACTCGAAGCCGCAGACCACCGCCTGGGGCACCGCCTCCAGCCGTTCGGTGCTCTCCGTCGGTGTCACCGGGAAGCCGCGTCCGGCGAAGGTCACCGAGGCCAGTGACGGTGTCAGTACCAGTCGGCGCAGCGATCCGAAGGTCGTCGGCACGATCCCTCCCAGGCTCACGTCCCGCAATTGACGGTCCTCCCCATGGTCCTGAGGCGGCGTCACGACCCGCATCTCCACGGTTGCGTTTCTGAACCCGCCCGGCCGCCGGGCGTCTTCGGGCGTGCTCCGCCCGCCGTCCCGCCGGCCGTCGCCCGGAACCCGGGCGCCACAATGGAACCGGCCCGCGCGAGACCGGGGTTCCGGCACCGTCGGTCCGTCCCCGCAACGTCGTCCAACCGAAGGAGAGCCCGTATGAGCACGTATCAGCGGAACGCCGAGGCCACGACCGGGTCGCTCTGGGACCGCTCACCGGACCATCTCGCCTACCGCGGCTCCCGGGAGAACATCACCGGGCTGCTGGGCGGCCGGCCCGCGGTGGCCGACGTTCCCGTGCCGGCCTGTCCGGGGTGGACGGTCCTGGACCTGGTCGGCCATCTGCTGGAGGTCTGCCGCACGGTGGCCGCCGACGCGCCGGGCAACCTGTGGGAGGTGCCGCACGCCGACTCCGGCGACGGCCTCGCCGGTCTGCTCGCCGAGTGGTCACGGCTGGACGGCGGGGTGGAACGGGTGCTCACCGAGTCCCCGCAACTGCGGCACACCATGCTGATGATGGACGCGTTCACCCATGAGATCGACCTCCGGGTCGCGCTGGGGGAACCGGTGCTCCCGGACCACCCGTCCTACCCCTCGTCGCTGGACCTTGTCGTCCGGGGCTTCTCCAACGCGGTGCGCACGCTGGGGCTTCCGGCGCTGCGCATCGAGACGCCGGGCGCCGAGTGGCGGGCCGGTGACGGCGAGCCGGCCGCCGTCGTCCGCGGGCACCGGCACGACCTCCTCCGCTCGCTCACCGGCCGGCGCTCGCCGGGGCAGATCGCCGGACTGGACTGGAGCGCCGCGCCCGAGGCCTGGCTGCCCGCCTTCACCTGGGGCCCGTTCCGGCCGCCGGCGCAGCCGGTCGAGGACGCGGCCGCCGGGCGGTAGGCCCCGGGCCCGACCGGTCCTCGGCGGGCCGGGAAACGGCGCTGTGGCGCTG
>NZ_JBSHBN010000296.1:0-4619 GCF_053612025.1 Kitasatospora sp. NPDC054768 | reverse complement strand
CTTCTCGCGCGCCGGGCGGGTGGGGCCGGATTGGGTCCTTGGGCGGGTTGGGGTCGGGGGGTGGTGCGGGGTCACTCGGTCCAGATGGCGGCGGCCGTGCGGTCGTCGGCGTAGCCCTTGGCGCGGACCTGGACCTGGCGGAGGAAGTCGACGGTGCCCGGCGGGTGGGGGTGGGCCCAGTGGGTGGAGAGGAAGTGCGCGACGGCCGGCTCGTCGGCGATGGGCCGGGCGAGGCCCGGGGTGCACAGGAGGAGGATGTCGCCCGGCGTCGCGGGGACGAGCCGGAAGCGGAACGGGCGCGGGCCGGGCACCGGGGCCTCGGGGAACGGCGGCTGACCGTCCGGGTGGTGCAGCAGCCGCGCCGCGTAGGCGTCGATCCAGTGGCCCGAGCGCAGCAGGTAGAGCCCGCCCGGACCGACGCCGAAGGCCGCGCGGTAGCCGGCCTCCGGGTCCAGCGACACCATCAGGCAGTGCAGCGACGCCGGGGACGGGATGTCGTCCCCCTCCGGCTGCGGCGCCAGGGCGCGCAGCGGGGCGGCCGCACCGGTGGCCAGGCGCTGGAGGCCGTAGCGGAGCCGGTCGCGGGCACCGTCGCGCAGGTCCGCGGCCAGGCCGGCCCGGCTGCGCCCGATCGCGGCGGCGAGCTGGTGGCAGGCCTCCCGGCTGGCGGCCGCGATCGCCTCCGGGGTGACCGTCTCCTCCGCGGCTCCGCCCGTACGGTCGAAGCCGCCGAGGACCGCGAGCAGCAGCCCGTCCGGGCCCTCGCCGAACCGGGTGACCAGCAGGGAGTCACTGCGCGGCTCGCCCCGGTAGCGCGCGGAGTCACCCCGGACGGAGGCGGCGCGCAGGACGGACGGACCGTACTGGGCGCCGTCCAGCACGGTGTCCGGGACGAGCGCGCGCAGTGCGCCCGGGTCCGCCTCGGGTACGGCCGTCGGCTCGGGTCCGTAGGTCGGCGGGCGCTCGCCGACGTGCGGGACCGCGGCGCCGCCGTCGGCGAGCGGTGCGCGGACGGCCAGGCGGGGGTCGGGGACGGCGGCGGTCTGGGCCACGGGCTCCGGGTCGGGTTCCGAGGCGTGGACGGGTTCGGGCTCGGGGGCGGAGCTGGGGGCGGGGGGCTCGGACTTCTCCGCCTCCACCAGCGGCACCAGTTCCTCGGGGTGCTCGGGCTGCTCGGCAACGGCGGGTTCGGGGTCCGGCTGCGCCGGTTCGGGGGCGGGCGGCGGGGCGGGCTTCTCCAGCGAGACCGGGTCCGGGTCCGGGACCAGGTCCGGGACCAGGTCCGGGGCTGGGGCCGGGTTTGAGTCTGGACCCGGTACGGCCTCCGGCTCGGGTGCGGGTTCGGGTGCGGATGCCTGCTCGGGTACCGGTTCCGGTGCCGGTTCCGGTGCCGGTGCCGGTGCCGGTGCCGGTGCCGGTGCCGGTGCCGGGTCCTGCTCCGGGTCCTGCGCGCGCGCCGTCCTCGGTGCGTCGTCGGCGAAGTCGGGGGCCGGGAACCGGTGGGTCTCCGTGGAGGTCCGCTGACGCCCGATCCCCTCCGCTCCGCCGATCACGCCGACCGCGGTGTCGAACCAGTCGTCGATGCTGTCCCGGCCCGCCGAGCCCTCCGAGCTCTCAGAACCCGCCGCGCCGTCGGGCTCCCCGGAAGCCGCTACGGCCGCCTCGGGCTCGGACTCGGACTCGGGTTCGGGTTCGGGTTCGGGTTCGGGTTCGGGTTCGGGCTCCGGTGCCGGTGCCGGTTCCGCCGAGCGCTGCTGCCCGATGAGCCCGGCCGCCGTGTCGAACCAGTCGTCCACGCTGCCGTCCCCCGGGTCGGCGTGCGGGGTGTCCGGGAGGGTGCCCGTCGGACCGTCGTAGACGGCGTCCCACCAACCGTCGTCCGGCCGGTGCGGCTGTGCGGGTGCACCCTGCTTGCTCATCTGGCGGCTCCTGGTCGTTCCGTGGTCGCGCCGCCCCCGGCGGGCCGGGCTGACGACATTGTTCTCCACCTGCGACGACCCTGTCCGGGTTTCGGCGACAACCGGTCACCCACCGGAACATCCCGGCCACCGCGCTCACCAGGCTGTTCACCAGGGGGTTCGCCGGGCCGTCCACGGTGGCGTCGCCCGGTCGTCCGCTCCCGTTCCGTCCGTGCTTGCCGGATGTGTCCGGAGCAGGGCGTTTCCTGGCCATCCGGGTGTGCGGGCCCCCGAAAATGAGGGCCGATGGGGGGCATCGCATCACTCGTTCGGCTGATTAAATGTGCGCATGACCGCGTCGGCCCCCAGTTCGCCCCGACCGGGGAGGGCCGCATCCGCGGGCCGCCCGGCAGGTGGGCTGTTGGTCCTGCTGCTCGTCACGCTGTTGACGCTGCTGCCCTGCGCGGGCCAGGCGAAGGCGGTGGACGGCTCCGGCCAACCGGCGCCGCACGCGGCCCCGGTCAGCGCCGTCACCGTCGTCAGCGTGGTCAGTGTCCAGGTCGCCACCGGGCACTCCTCCTACACCGGCCACGCCGCGAAGGTCACCGGGTCCGCGAAGTCCTCGGACCACCACCGGACGGCCGAGGAGCAGGGGCACTGGATCCTCTGCACCGCAGACGGCCAGCCGCCGCGCAACAACGGCTGCTCCAGCCACCCGTACTGCTCGCAGGACGCCCAGCTGCCGAACCCGCCGCCGCAGCCGCAACCCGCCGTGTCACCGCTGACCCCGGCCGCGCCCGAGGCGCTGCCCCGGGTGGTGCCCACCGGTCTGCTCGACGGCGCGCACCCGGTGCCCGATCTGCACGAACTCCAGGTCCACCGGTCCTGAGTGGAACCCACCGCCGGCGCAGCCGCCGACGGATCCGTTTCTCCTCTCACACCAGCTGACCGCCGCCACCGACCGGTGCGGCGGGGACAAGGACGACCACCATGGGTTCCGCCTCCAAGCAGTCCAACAAGCCCGGCGGCAAGCAGGACGGCCTCGACCGCCGCGCCCGGATCGCCGAGCTGCGCGCCGCCGAGCAGCGCCGCGACCGCCGCAACAAGATCGTCGCCTCGGTGGCGGCCGGCGTGCTGGTGATCGGTGCGATCGCCACCGGCACCTGGATCGTCATGGACCAGAACCAGAAGAAGAAGGACAAGGAGACCGCCGCCAACGCGGACATCCCGGGCGTGAAGACCTTCGGCGAGCTGAGCCGCACCCACGTCAAGGACAAGGTCACCTACCCGATGACCCCGCCGGTCGGCGGCGACCACAACGCGATCTGGCTGGACTGCATGGGCCACGTCTACGACCAGCCGGTCGAGAACGAGCGCGCCGTCCACTCGCTGGAGCACGGCGCCGTCTGGGTGACGTACAACGGCAAGGCCACGCCGGACGACGTCAAGACCCTCTCCGACCGGGTCAAGAAGACCCCGTACTCGCTGATGAGCCCGTACCCGGACGAGCAGGGCACCATCACCCTGAACGCCTGGAGCACCCAGCTGACCGTGGACAGCGCCAGCGACCCGCGGGTGGAGCAGTTCTTCACCAAGTACGTCCAGGGCAAGCAGACCCAGGAGCCGGGCGCCTCCTGCACCATGGGGCAGATGTGACCGCCGACGCGGGCCGCCCCGGCGAGGCCGTGACGGCGGACGGCGCGGACAGCGCGGGCGCCCTGGACGCCGTGGACGCCGTGGACGCCGCGGCGGACGGCGTCCAGGAGGTGGAGGCCCCGCGCCGCCGCCGCATGTGGTGGCCGGCCGCGCTGGCCGCCGCCGTGGCGCTGGCGCTCGGGGTGCCGGCCCTGGTGGCGAGCGGGACCTCGGCGTCCGGATCGTCCACGCTGTCCGTCCCCGCGAACGACTCCCCCGAGGCCGGGTTCGCCCGCGACATGGCGACCCACCACCAGCAGGCCGTGGACCTGTCGTTCGTCGTCCGCGACCGCACCGCCGACGAGCCGACCCGCACCCTGGCCTTCGACATCATCAACACCCAGGCCAACCAGCGCGGGATGATGATGGGCTGGCTCGACCAGTGGGGGCTGCCCCAGCACTCGACCGCCACGCCGATGGCGTGGATGAAGATGGGCCACGAGTACCAGGCCCACGACGGTTCGCTGATGCCGGGCATGGCCACCAACACCCAGATCGCGAAGCTGCGCACGCTCAGCGGGCGGGACGCCGAGGTGTACTACCTCCAGCTGATGATCGAGCACCACAAGGGCGGCGTCGAGATGGCCCAGGGCTACGTCGACAAGGCCCGGAACGATGCCGAGAAGCGGCTCGCCCAGTCGATGGTGGTCGCCCAGACCTCCGAGCTCCAGCTGATGACCGACATGCTCAAGGAGCGCGGCGCCGAGCCCGGCGTGCCCGCCTCCTGAGTGCTCGTTCCGCGGGCTCGCCCTGCGGCTCGTACGTGTCCTTCGGGTCCGGGTGTCCCCGGGTCCCACAGGTCTCGTACGTCCTGTACGTCCCGCAGGTCCCGCAGGTCCCGCGTGTTCCCGGACGGCCGGGGCGCCGGCGGGGACGGTCCCGTACCGTCCCCGCCGCGCCCCGGCCGTCCGCCGTCTTGCCCCCCCCCCCCCCCCCCCCCCGGGGAACCCCCCCAGTGCCCCCCCCCCCCCCCGCGGGTAGGCCGGCGCGGGCACCCCCGCCCCGGGGTGCGGCGCCCCCCGCCCC
>NZ_JBSHBN010000295.1:0-4648 GCF_053612025.1 Kitasatospora sp. NPDC054768 | reverse complement strand
CACCAGGTGACCGGCAGGCGCTCCAGGCCGTGGACCATCATCCCGGTGGTCATCCGCAGGTTGTCGACCTCGTCGGCGAGCGCGAGAGTCGGGAAGCGGCGCAGCAGCGTCGACAGCGCGATCTGGAGCTCCGCCCGGGCCAGCGCGGCCCCGAGGCAGAAGTGCGCACCGTGGCCGAGGGCGAGGTGCCCGGTCGCCGAGGCGCGGGTCGGGTCGAAGGCGTCCGGGTCGCCGTCCGAGAAGCGGTCGGCGTCCCGGTTGGCCGAGCTGGTCGCCGCGATCACGCCGCTGTTCTTCGGGATCACGGTGCCGCCGATCTCGACGTCCTCCAGCGTGACCCGGTACGGGCCGCCGTCGCCGATGGGGTTGATCCGCAGCAGCTCCTCGACCGCGTGCTCCATGAGCTCCGGCCGCTCGCGCAGCGCGGCCAGGTGCTCGGGGTGGCGCAGCAGGGTCAGCACGCAGGTGCCGATCATGCTGACGGTCGTCTCGTGGCCGGCGACCAGCAGCGTGATGCCCATGACGATGAGCTCCATCTCGCTGAGGCTGCCCTCCTCGTCGTGGGCGTTCACCAGGGCGCTCATGAGGTCCTCGCCGGGCTCCTCGCGCTTGGCCTGGACGAGCCGGCCGAGGTAGCCGAACAGCTCCATGCGCTTGGCGTTCATCTCCTCCGGCGACATCGAGGTCAGCGAGACGAACGCGTCCGACCAGCCCCGGAACTTCTCGCGGTCCTCGAAGGGCACCCCGAGCAGCTCACAGATCACCATCACCGGCAGCGGGAAGGCGAAGACCGTGTTGAGGTCGACCGGCCCTTCCGACTGCTCCATCCGGTCGAGCAGTTCGTCGGTCAGCTCCTGGATGCGCGGGCGCATGTTCTGCACCCGGCGGGCGGTGAACTCGCGCGACACCAGGCGGCGCAGCCGGGTGTGCTCGGGCGGGTCCATGGTGAACAGGCTCGCGGGCATGGGCGGCAGGTTGGTCAGCTTCGGCGCGTCCGGCTCCACGGTGGCGGCGCGGCTGAAGCGCAGGTCGGACAGGACCGTGCGGACGTCCTCGTAGCGGCTGACCACGTAGCCCTCGTCGCCGCTGGGGAGCCGGACCTTGGCGACCGGGCACTGGGCGCGCAGGTCGGCGTAGACGGTGGGAACCTGCACCGCCGAGGGACGGTGGAACGGGTACTGAAGCTGGTCCTGGCCGGCTGAGGACGCGGTGCTGTCCATGGGCTGGATGCTCCTTCTGCTGGGTGGTGGTCGGTCGCCGCCCACGCTCGCAGCCGGGGCTAGCGGCCCGGTAAAGGACAGCGGGGCGGGGCCGGCCGGACACGCCCCGGGCCCGCGGCCGTGAGGACGCGGGCCCGGCATCGCGAGGTCCGTCAGGAGGCGGCGGGCCCCCGGCGCAGGGCGTGTCCCAGCGCGAGGTGGGTCAGCCAGGCCATCCCGAAGGTGAAGGGCGCGGAGGTGTCCTCGGGAGGGCCCGGTATCGCCGTGCAGACGAGCATGACGGCGAGCGGTATCCAGACCCGCAGCAGCGCGTGCCGCACGACCGCCGCCCGGGGCGCGAGCCCGGCCAGGAGGGGGACGAGGAGCCCGGCGACTGCGAGCACGAGCGTGAGGCCGGTGTACTTCGCCGCCTCGAACACCGTCCAGACGAGCAGGAGGAGTCCGAGCCCGCCCCAGGCCGCGCGTCCGGCTCCGGACGCGGGGGTGGGGGTGGGACGGACGCCGGCGGTCTCTGGGGTCATGTCGTCTCCGCTTTCCGTGTCATGCGCCTCTTCCGTCAGGGCACTGATCGTCAGTATCGCTCGTACCACGGCGGTTTGCCGTTGGACGGCCGGACGGGGCCGGGCCCGGTCCCGTCCGGTCAGCCCGCCGTCCGCAGACCGGCCGGCTCCCAGTCCGGCTGCCCGGTGATCTCCAGGACCGCGCAGGTGCAGCTGAAGCCGGATCCGCCGCCGACCATCAGGACCCGGTCGCCCGGGGCGAGCCGGCGGTGCTCCAGCAGGTGGTTGAGGGCGGCGATCTGGTCGCCCGCGCCCAGGTGGCCCACCCGGCGGGCGAAGTCCCAGGTGGACTTCTCGAACGGGATGCCCAGCAGCTGCGGCACCTGCCACTCCATCCGGCTGCGGCCGCTCGCGAGCACCACCACCCGGGCGATGTCCTCCCGGCCGACGCCGGCGTCCGCCAGGGCGGTGTCCACGGCGGCGTTCATCACGGCGCCGACCCGCTGGGTCGCCTCGCGCAGGCCTCCGGCGTCGGTGCGCATGAAGTGGCCCACCCGGCCGAGCAGGTCCAGCGGCTCACCGGTGGGGACGGCCTTCAGCTCGGGGCCGCGGACCACCGCCTCCATGGCGTTGTCCGAGCCGCTGGCGGTGGACAGCAGCCGGGCGATCCCGCCCCGGCCGGACAGCACGATCGCGGTCGCGCCGTCGCCGTAGACGAAACCGGGCTCGCTGCTCCACCTCTTGATCAGCGGGGCGCCGAACCGGTCGGCGGTGGTGACCACGGCCGCCTTCTCCGGCTGACCGGCGATCTGGCGGGCGGCCAGTTCCAGGGCCCCGAGGGCGGCGTTGCACTCCTGCTGGAAGCCGAAGGCGATGGCGTCCCGGCCCAGCGCGTGGCCGGCGACGTAGGACGCGGCCGGCCACATCTCGACACCCTGGAACCAGACGCCGGAGTGAATCAGCAGCCCGACCTCCGAGGCGTCCAGGCCGGACCGCTTCAGGGCGGTGGTGGCGGCCTGGACCGCCATGTCCGGCGGGGCGGTGCTCTCGTCGGCCACGCAGACCGAGAGCAGGTCGTCCTGCTCGGCCTGCTCCGCGTCGTAGCGACCGTCCTCCACGGCCGTGCGGGCCGACTCCGGCTCCGCCAGCCACACCCCGGTTCCCGCCACGTAGACGTCTTCAAAGCGCATGGGTCGCTCCCTCTCAGCACGGACCTTCCCCGCATGATCGGCGGAGCGGCTTTGGCTCGGCTAAAGAGCACCGCCGGACCCTGGGCGCCCGGGCCGTGCGGACCACCGCGCGGCGAGAAGCGCGGAGGAGCCGCCCCATGCAGACCCCAGCACCGGACGGTTCCGGGCACCCCAAACGCTGGTGGATCCTCGGGGTGCTGTCCCTCGCGCTGTTCACCACCGTGCTCAACAACGGGCTGCTCAACGTGGCGGTCCCCGGACTCGTCCGGGACCTCGGCATCGACCTCGGCCGGACCCAGTGGATCGTCGACGCCTACGCGCTGACCTTCGCGGCCCTGCTGCTCACCGCCGGTGCCCTCTCCGACCGGTACGGCCGCAAGCGCGCGACGCTGCTGGGCGCGGCGCTGTTCGGCGGCGCGTCGCTGCTGGCCCCGGCGGCGGACGGCCCGGCCCAACTCGTCGCCGCCAGGGCCGCGATGGGCCTGGGCGCCGCGTTCGTGATGCCCGGCACGCTGTCGATCCTGAACCAGGTCTTCCCGGCCCGTGAACGTCCCCGCGCCATCGCGGTCTGGGGCAGCGTCTCCGCGCTGGGCGTGGCCGTGGGACCGGTGCTGGGCGGCCTGCTGGTGAGCCACTTCTGGTGGGGCTCGGTCTTCCTGGTGAACCTGGCTCCGGTGCTGGTGACCCTGCTGGCGGGCGCCGTCCTGCTGCCCGAGTCCGCCGCACCGGTACCCAGACCCGCGGACCCGGTCGGGGCGCTGCTGGGCGCCGGTGCGATGGCCGCCCTGGTGTACGGCGTGATCCAGGCCTCCGGGCACGGCTGGACGGCGCGGCCGGTCGTCGCCGCGCTGGCGCTGGCCGCCGGAGCGGCGGCCGCGTTCGTGGCCTGGGAACGCCGGCATCCCAGCCCCGTCGTGGACTTCGAACTGCTGCGCGACCGGAGGTTCCTGGGCGCGAGCGCGGGCAACATGCTGCTGTTCCTCGGCATCGCCGGAACGCTCTTCGTCCTCACCCAGCGCCTCCAGCTGGAGTTCGGCTACAGCGCGCTGCGCGCGGGGGCGGCGGTGGTGCCCCTGGCGCTGGCGGTCGGCGTGGGATCGGCGTTCGCACCGGCGGTGGCGCGGCGGGGCGGTCCGCGGGGCGGCGTGGCCGGCGGACTGGCCCTGGCCGCCGGCGGGATCCTCTGTCTCGGCCGGGCGTCCGGGGACTATCCCCCGGTCCTGCTCGGGTGCGTCCTGATCGGCGTCGGCGGCGGTCTGGCGCTGACCCCGGCGACGGACACGGTGATCGGGCTGGTGCCGGCCGAACGGTCCGGCAGCGCGGCGGCGCTCAACGACACCCTGCAGGAACTGGGGAACGCCCTGGGGGTGGCCGTGGTCGGCACCGTCCTCGCACGCGGCTACGCCGACGGTACGGCGGCGCTGCCGGACGAAGCCGGTCGGAGCCTGGGCGGCGCCGTCGAGTACGCGGGCCGACAGGACCCGGAGGCCGGCTCGGCGGTCGTCGCCGTCGCCGAGCACGCCTTCGCCGGAGCCGCCGCGGCCGCCCTCGGCGTCGCCGCGGCGGTGGTGGCGGCCGGAGCGGTGCTCTCCTGGATCCTGCTGCCGGGTGCGGCCGGCCGCCGCCGGGGGGCTCCGTCGGCGGCGGCCGACGACAGATAAGCCGCGGTGCGCCGGCCGAAGGTAGATCAGGTACCGCCCCAGGGCCGGCAGGAACGCCACCGGGGCGGCGTGGGGGA
>NZ_JBSHBN010000294.1:0-5142 GCF_053612025.1 Kitasatospora sp. NPDC054768 | reverse complement strand
GCCCCCGCCTGGCGGGGTCGCCCCCCACCACCGCCGCTGTGCCGCCGTGAGGTCCCCGCCGACATGTGTCGGCGAGGACCTCTCGGCTTCGAGCGTCCGACGGGGGCGTGATGCGGGGAAGACGGTTCACCGCACCATACGGCCCATCACATGCTCATACCTCCCACGGCATCGGAAACCGCGGAGCACCCTCCGGCCGGCCCTCACCCGGGCTCATGTTCCTGACTCCCGAGTAGTCATACCCGTCGAGGAAGGTCACGGAGTCGACGGGAACCCATGTCTCGACGGAGCCCGCCTCGATCGACTCGGTGAACGGCGCAACCGGAAGAACGTGCCGGTACCAGACCTTCATGACGACCTGAAGCCATTCGAACCCTCCGGGCCGCTCTTCCCGAGCGGTCAACTCGCCGAGCACCTGCCCTCCGCCCTCGGGTAGAGCCACCATCACGGGCCGAGTGTTCCGCTTCCCGCTGTCGAAGGAGATCTCCAGGTTCATGGCGTCACCCTAGTCGCTAGCAGGGAGCGTCGCCGTTGATGAACGTGGTGATCCTACGAACCGCCGGGTTTCCGCAGATGTACCTCAACTCGTGCGACGTGTAACCGTTGCCGTAGTCCATCCCCTTGAGGATCCCCTCGACGTCCTGAACGCCCTTCATGTTGAAACTGATCTTTCCACCGCCGGAGACGACCCGATCGATCATCTTGCTGAGATTCTCAGGAGTTGCCACGCCCCTGGGAATCAGGTCGCCGAAAGGCCCGTTCTTGTAGGTCACGGCTCCAAGGCCCTGCGCGAACCGGTCGAGCGTCCCGACTTCCTGTCCGCGGATGGATTCGAGGCCGAGGGCAAGGTGAGTCGCACAGGCCGGGTCCGTGTTGTGGACCAGGACCGGCAGGTCGCCTGCCAGCACGTAGTACGTGTGGAGGTCGTCGACGGTGAGGTTGTAGGCGCCCTGGAGGGTGTTCCAGTGCCGGACGCTCTCGATCGGCCGGGCCTGTCCGGCCGGGTCGCGCAGTTCGTCGCCGGGCTTGAGGTCGGCGGCGTCGGTCCACTGCTTCCGGTTCTCGGCCCAGAAGGGGTGGTGGTCGGTGCTGGTGAGTGACCGGCCCGCACCGAGGGAGATGTCGGTGAAGTCGCGGTCGTCCGGGGTGTAGATGGTGTTCGAGACCCGGCGGGGGCCGGTCGCTCCGGTGGTGGGGTCGGTGGCGAGGACCTCGTCGTCGACCCGGACGGTCTCGATGGCGCGGGTGGAGCCGTCGGCCATCAGGACGCGGGTACCGGCCGGGAAGCTGTTCAGCGGGCAGGACGGCGGAATGCGCGTGACGAGCTTCTTGATGAACTCGACGGCCTTCTCGCCCCAGGAGCCGAACTTCTTGGCCCACTGGGCGAGCTTGGCGACGGCGGCGCCGTCACCGATGAAGGGGATCGCGCCGATGCAGGACGTGACCGCCTCGGTGGTGCGGCCCTCGACGGCGTAGTAGGCGCAGTTGACGAGGTCGGCGATGTCGGCGAGGCCGGGGGCGATGACGCCGCCCGCGCCGCCGATGACGTCGAGGGTGAGGTGGATGCTCTCGGAGAAGAGGCGGTAGAGGTAGCTGACGTTCTCGCTGTCCTCCTTCGCCTTCTTGATCTCCTCCTCGATCCCCGCGATCGCGTCCTGCTTCTGCTTCTCGGCCTGGGCCTGCTTCTCGGCTTCCTTGCGCTCGGCCTCCAGCTTGGCGAGCCGGGCCTTCTCCTCGGCGTCGTACTTGGTCTGGTAGTCCGCTTGGGCGTCCTCGTAAGCGGCCTGGGCGGCAGCTGCGTCCTGACCGGCCGCCTCGGCCGAGGCACGGGCGGCGCTGGCGGACTCCTTGGCATCGGCAGCGGCGAAGTACGCCTGCCGTGCGGAGCGTTCAGCCTGGTTGGCGGAGTAGACCGCCTTGGCGGCGTCGCGGTTGGCGGAGGCCTTGGCGGCGTTCGCGGTCTTCGCGGATGCGGCCGCCCTGGCGGCGTCGGCCTGGGCGGCGTCGGCGGCGGCCTGGGCCTTGGCGACCTGGTCGGCGGCGGTGTTGGCCGATGCCGTGGCCGCGGCGGCGTAGCCGTTCGCCTCGTTGGCGGCGTCGCGCGCGAGGGCGGCGGCGGCCTGGGCCGTGGCCGCGTTCTGCTGGGCGGTCGCGGCGGCGGCGGTGGCCTGGGCGATCAGGCCCTTGACGTCGGCGACGTGGACGGCGGTGAGCCGGTCGCGCTGCTGGGCGGTGTACTGGCCCCGGGCCACGAAGGTGCGCAGGTCCTGGACGGGGCCTTCGAGGGCGATCCGGGCCGCGGCCTTGAGCTCGGGCTCGGTGTCCTGGGCGTCCTCCAGCCGGACGGCGGTCAGGCGGTCGTCGGCGGCCTGGGCGTCCGACAGCCCCTTGCCGAGGAAGTCCCGCAGCGCGGCCGGGGTGTTGACCCGCAGCGCGGCGTCGGCGGCGGCCTTGACGGCCGGGCCCGCGTTGTCGCTGATGCGGGTGATCGTCAGCCGGTTGTCGGGAGCGGCAGCCTCTGCCTGGCCGCTGGTCAGGAACAGGCCGACCTGGTCCGTGTTGCCCTGGAGCGCGGTGTAGGCGGCGGTACGGACCGCGTCGCTCTCCGAGTCCGTGTAGACCTGAGTGGCGCGGTCGCGGGCGTCGTGCTCCTCCGCCTGCTTGCGACCGGCCTTGAGGTAGGAGAAGACCGCGTTGTCGTTGCCGGTGAGGGCGGCCTCGGCCGCTGCTTCTCCCCAGGTGCCGGAGATCTTGCGGGAGACGAGGGCGAGCTTGCGGCCGTCGGTGGCGACCTGCGCGGGCGTGGCGCCGGGCTGGTTGGCCAACTGGGCGAGGCGGTCGGCCTCGGCCCTCGCCTGCTGGACCTCCTGGGCCGCCTGGTCGGTCTGCGCCTGCTTGTCGGCCTGGTCGGCCTTGGCCTTGCGGGCCTTCTCCACGGCCGCCGCGGTGCGGTTGGTCAGGTCCTCGGCCTCGGTGCGACGGGTCAGGTCCTGGACGGCGTTGGCCTTGTCGACCGCGGTCTGGGCGTCCGTGGCGAAGCCGGAGGCGGCGTTCGCGTGGTCGGTCGCCTCCTGCGCGGCGTTGGCGCTCTGACCGGCGTGGTCGGCGGCGTCCCGCGCGGCCTGTGCCGCGGCCGCGGCGTGGGAGGCAGCGGACGCCAGCAGCGTCTTGGCGGCCTCGGCCTGTGCGGCGGCCTCGCCGGCCAGCTGCTGCGAGGCGGCGGCGGCACGGCCGGCCTCGGCGGCCGCGCGACGCGTCGCCGCCGCGGCCTGCTTGGCCTTCGCCGACTGCCCGCCGGCGCTGTCCGCGTAGGCACCGGCCTGCTCGGCCGAACCCGCCGCGGAATCCGCGTTGCCCTTGGCACTCAGCGCGGCACCCGCCGCGTCCTTGCTGCTCTTGGCGGCCTCGTTCGCCTTCACCAGCGTGGCGTTAGCGTCCGCGGCGATCTTCGCCGCGGCGTCGGCGGCGTCCGCCGCCACCCGCGCCTCGTGCGCCTTGGTCGCGTCACCGGCCGCGTTGGCGGCCGCCGTCCGCGCGTTGGCGGCCGCCCGCTGGGCCCCGGCCGCGGCGGCCGCCGCGTTCGACGCCGCGTAGGCGGCGGCCCGCGCACCCGCGTTGGCCGCGCGGGCGGCGGTCAGCGCCGTCTGCGCCGCCGCACCCGCGCGATCGGCCGCACTGGCGGCGTCGTTCGCGGCGGCGGTGGCCTTGGCGGCGTCGTTGCCGGCCTTCTGGGTCTCGGACGCGGCCAGGGCGGCGGCCTCCATGGCCTTCTGCGCCTCGTGGACCGCCGTGTCCTTGGCCTCGATGGCAGCGGCCGTCTCCTGGGCCGCCTGCGCGCTCGCGTCCTTCGCCTGCTGCGCAAGCTGCGCGATGCTCGCGCGCTCCTGGTCACGGCTCTGCGCGATGTACCGGCCGGTCGCCAGGAAGTCGCGCACGTCCTGGATCGACCCGTTCAGCGCGATCCGCGCCGCCGCCTGGACGTTGGGGCCACCGGAGCTCAGGATCTGGACCAGCTTGACCCGGTCGTCGGCGTCCTTCGCCGTGAACTGACCCTCGGTCAGGAATCGCTGCAGGTCGTCACCGGTGTTGCTGCGCAGCGCGGCATCACCCGCCGCCTGCAGGCTGCGGCCGGCGCCCATCGCGGGGTCGGTGATCCGGGTGATCCACAGTCGCCGGTCCGTGTCGAGGGCCGCCTGCCAGCCGCTCTCCAGGAAGGTGCGTCGATCCGCGGCCGTCCCGTCGATGGCCTTGTCGGCGGCCTCGCGGACCTTCGGCCCGCCCACGCTGGAGATCTGGGTGGCGGTGAGCAGGTCGTCCGCGCTCTGCGCCCCGGCGAACTCGGTGTCCAGGAAGCGCTTCACGTCCTGGTCGGAGCCCGCGAGCGCGGTCTCCGCGAGTGCGTGGAGCCGGGGGCCGCCGTTGAGCCACGCCTGCACGGCACGCTCGCGGTCGCTCGGCCGAACCTGCCCGGTGGCCGGGTCGGCGGCAGCGGCGCTCGTAACGCCCGCCCCCACCAGTCCGGCCGTGAGGGCCAGTGGCAGCAGGCTCAGGGAGAGCCTGCCCAGCAGCGGCGGCCCTCCCCTTCCTCGCCGTCGTGAGCGGGATATCGATTGGCGCACGGGAAACCTCCACTGTCGACATCGGCCGAATCCCGGCCGCAGCAGATCCCCACGATAAATGACACTCCAACAGAACGCTCACGAAGTCAAAGAGTTGAAGAGAGGTCAAGGAGTCAAAGTGCCTCAGTGGGCTCATAATTCGGCAAAGGTGTCGCACCGTCAGCATGTGATCAAATGCATTCCAAATCGTGACAACTTGCCTGCCTGAGCTGCAAAAAGGGTCTTGGCGCGGGCTCAGTTGATCTGGTTCGATGGGGCGGTTTCCGCCGATGGTCACAGGGGTGGTCACGTGGCCTTCAACCCTTGCCCCCGCCATTCATGACGCTTCATCGCATCATGTCGGTTCGCCTGCCATCCGGGGTCTTCGTCCCATTCCGGCGATCTGTCGACCAGGTCAACATCAAACGAACGAAGAGGAATACTCATGGCAAAGCGCATGTCCCGCTGGCTCGTTGGCGGCGCCGTCGCCGCGGCCGCCACGCTCGGCGTCACGGCGATCGCCTCCGCCGACGGCACCCCGGCG
>NZ_JBSHBN010000293.1:0-5151 GCF_053612025.1 Kitasatospora sp. NPDC054768 | reverse complement strand
TGTGTATAAGAGACAGGGCGTCGGGTCAGCCGTCCGAGCGTCGCAGCAGGTAGGTGTCCATGATCCAGCCCTTGCGCTCCCGGGCCCGCTCACGCAGCTCGCGGATGCGCGGGGCGGCCTCGGCGAGCGGACCGGAGACGAGCACCTCGTCGGGGGTGCCGAGGTAGGCGCCGTAGCGGATCTCCAGCCCCTCGGGGTCGATCCCGGCGAAGGCGGCCCGGCCGTCGAGCATCACCACCACGTCGTCCACCCCCTCGGGGAACCCCTCGGCGAGGCGGCGGCCGGTGGTGATCTGCACCGGCCGGCCGACCCGGGTCAGCGTGGTGCGGTGCCGGGCGGCGAGCGCGGAGACGCTGCTGATGCCCGGAACCACCTCGTACGCGAAGGGCACGCCGCCCCGGTTCGACACGTCGTCCACCACGGCGATGACGCTGTCGTAGAGGGCGGGATCGCCCCAGACCAGGAAGGCGCCGTTCTCGCCCGGGCCGAGGTGCTCGGCGACCAGCCGTTCGACCAGATCGGCGCGGCGGACGCGCCAGTCGTCCACGGCGGCCGCGTACGCGGGGGTGGCGCGGTCCCGTTCGGCGTCCGGCGCCTCGACCACGCGGTGCCCGGGCCGTCCGTGGTCGGCCAGCATCCGGCGACGCAGCCCGATCAGGTCCCGCCGTTCCTCGCTCTTGTCGAGGATGAAGAAGACGTCGGTGCGACCGATCGCCTTGATCGCCTGCAGGGTGAGGTGGTCGGGGTCGCCCGCGCCGATGCCGATGACGAAGATGTGCCGCATGGGAGACATTCTGCCGTCCGCCCCCGGGTGCGCCGCCCGGGGCCGGGCGCGGAGTCTGCGTCTCACCACGCGGACGCCTTGCGGGATTTCCGCCTCGACGCCGACGGTTTGCCCCTAAGCTGGCGGTGCAGCTGGTTCGCCCTGTCCGCCAGGCAGGCGCGTCGCAAGAGGGAACCCGGTGGGAATCCGGGACTGCCCCGCAGCGGTGAGTGGGAACGACCGCCGTCATACGCACTGGACCCGGGACGGGTCTGGGAAGCGACGGCCAGTAGGTGTCCGCCCCGGTTTCGGCCGAGGTGGGTGTGCCCGCGAGTCCGAAGACCTGCCACTGCCCGTGCGCGAGCGTTCGCGCGCGGCCATCCGGTGACCTCGTGGGCGGGTCGGCGACCATATCGGGCGGAGCCGCGCACGGGTGCGGTCGTCCGTCCGGTCCGTCATCCCTTCGCGTCCTCGTGCCGTCACCGGGCACTTGAGGATCCAGACTCGCGAAGGAGAGTCCCTTGACCACGAAGTCCGCAGCCGCGGCGAGCGTCGCCACCGCCCACGGCTACCCCCGCCAGGGCCGGGGCCGTGAAGTGAAGAAGGCGATCGAGGGGTACTGGAAGGGCGCGGTCGCGGCCGAGGCGCTGCTGGCGACCGCCGCCGACCTGCGTCGGACGAACTGGGCGCAGCTCGTCGAGGCGGGGGTCGCAGAAGTGCCGACCGGCGACTTCTCGCTCTACGACCACGTGCTGGACAGCACCGTGGCGGTCGGCGCGATCCCGCCGCGGCACCGGGAGGCGGTCGACGCCGACCCGCTGGCCGGGTACTTCGCGATGGCGCGCGGCAACCAGGACGTCGCTCCGTTGGAGATGACCAAGTGGTTCGACACCAACTACCACTACCTGGTGCCGGAGTTGGGCCCGGACACGGTGTTCGCCGCGAACCCGGCCAAGGCGGTCGGCGAGCTGCGCGAGGCGCTGCTGCTCGGCCACGCCGCCCGGCCGGTGCTGGTCGGGCCGGTCAGCTACCTGCTGCTCGCCAAGCCGGCGCCCGGGGTGGGCGCGGACTTCCAGCCGATCACCCTGCTGGACCGGCTGCTGCCCGTCTACGCCCGGCTGCTGGCCGAGTTGCGTGCCGCCGGCGCCGCGTGGGTGCAGCTGGACGAGCCCGCGCTGGTGCAGGACCGCACCCCGGCCGAGCTCAACGCGGCCGCCCGCGCCTACCGCGAGCTGGGCGGTCTCACCGAGCGGCCCAAGCTGCTGGTCGCGAGCTACTTCGACCGGCTCGGCGAGGCGCTGCCGGTGCTGGCCAAGGCCCCGGTCGAGGGCCTGGCGCTGGACTTCACCGGCCCGGCCGCCGCCAACCTGGAGGACCTCGCCGCCGCCGGCGGTCTGCCCGGCAAGCGGCTGGTGGCGGGGGTGATCGACGGGCGCAACATCTGGATCAACGACCTGGAGAAGTCGCTGGTGACCCTGGCGACCCTGCTCGGCCTCGCCGGCACCGTCGACGTGGCGCCGTCCTGCTCGCTGCTGCACGTGCCGATCGACGCCGCCGCGGAGCGCGACATCGACCCGCAGATCGCCCGCTGGCTGGCCTTCGCCCGACAGAAGGCCGGCGAGGCGGCACTGCTCGCCCGGGGCCTGCGCGAGGGCACCGGCGCGATCACCGCCGAGCTCGCCGCCAACCGCGCCGACCTCGCCTCCCGCGCCAACTCCCCGATCACCCGCGACCCGGCGGTGCGCGCCCGCGCCGCCGCCGTCACCGCCGACGACACCCGGCGCGCCCAGGCGTACCCGCAGCGGGCCGAGGCCCAGCGCGCCCGGCTCGGGCTGCCGCTGTTGCCGACCACCACCATCGGCTCCTTTCCCCAGACCACCGAACTGCGCACCGCCCGCGCCGATCTGACGGCGGGTCGGATCGACGCCCCGGCCTACCGGGAGCGGATGGAGGCGGAGGTCCGCGAGGTCGTCGCCTACCAGGAGAAGGCCGGGCTGGACGTCCTGGTGCACGGCGAGCCCGAGCGCAACGACATGGTCCAGTACTTCGCCGAGCAGCTCACCGGCTACCTCGCCACCCGGCATGGCTGGGTCCAGTCGTACGGCACCCGGTACGTGCGCCCGCCGGTGCTGGCCGGGGACATCTCCCGTCCGCACCCGATGACCACCGACTGGTTCGGCTACGCGCAGGGCCTGACCGACCGCCCGGTCAAGGGCATGCTGACCGGCCCGGTCACCATGCTCGCCTGGTCCTTCGTCCGCGACGACCAGCCGCTCGCCGACACCGCCCGGCAGGTGGCCCTCGCCCTGCGCGACGAGGTCGTCGACCTGGAGGCGGCCGGCGCCGCCGTCGTGCAGGTCGACGAGCCGGCGCTGCGCGAGACCCTCCCGCTGCGGGCCGCCGCCCGCCCGGCGTACCTGGCCTGGGCCACCGAGGCCTTCCGCCTCGCCACCTCCGGCGTCCGCGCGGACACCCAGATCCACACCCACATGTGCTACGCCGAGTTCGGCGCGATCATGACCGCGATCGACGAACTCGACGCCGACGTCATCTCCCTGGAGGCCACCCGCTCCCGCATGGAGGTGGCCGGCGAGCTGGCCGAGGCGGGCTACCCGCGCGAGGTCGGCCCCGGCGTCTGGGACATCCACTCCCCGCGCGTCCCGAGCACCGACGAAGCCGTCTCGTTGTTGCGCGCGGGCCTGGCGGCGATCCCGGCGGAGCGGCTCTGGGTCAACCCGGACTGCGGGCTGAAGACCCGCGGCTGGACGGAGACCCGGGCCTCGCTGGAGAGCCTGGTCGGCGCCGCCCGCCTGCTGCGCGAGGAACTGGCCGGCTGACGGCGCCGGGGTGGGCGCGGCGGCCTTGCCGCGCCCGCCCCGGTCCCCGGCCGGCCGGTCCCCTGGGCGGACGCGGGCGGGCGGACCAGGGCGTCGCGGGCGCGCCGCCCGGTGACGGGGGCGGCCCGGCCACCGTACCGCTCGCGGGCCCCGTGCCCCGGTGATCGACGGGCCAGGCCCTATGCGACCCAGCCGGAGGTGAGGCCCTGGACGGCCGAGCCGTCGAGGTCCTTGAGCTTGACCCCGGCGAAGGCCCGGGCGACGTCGGAGGTGAGCACCCGGAAGGCGGGTCGTTCGGCGGCGAGCAGGTCGAGGATCCCGGCGGCCACGTCCTCGGCCGCCTGGGCGTTGGCGAAGGCGCCGCGGGTGCGGTCCAGGTAGGCGGCCAGGGCCGGGGCGTACGGCCCGGCCTGTTCGGCCGCGTCGTCCGTCAGGCCCACGTTGCTGACGAACTCGCTGGCCACCGCGCCCGGCTCGACGACGCTGACGGAGACGCCGGCGGTGGCCGCGACCGGGGCGAGGGACTCCATGTAGCCCTCGACCGCGAACTTGGCGGCGCAGTAGGCCTCGTTGAAGGGCTGGCCGACCACGCCGCCGACGCTGGTCACGGTCAGCACGCGGCCCTTGCTCGCCCGCAGCAGGGGCAGGGCGGCCTTCGTGGTGTGCAGCACCCCGAAGAAGTTGACCTCCATGACGGCGCGGACGTCGTCGACGCTCTCCTGCTCCAGGGTGCCGATGTGGCCGGCGCCGGCGTTGTTGACCAGCGCGTCCAGCCGGTCGACGCCGGCCAGGCAGGCCTGGACCGACGCGGGGTCGGTGACGTCGAGCGTCCGGAGGTCGACGGTGACCCCGGCTTCCTCGGCGGCCGCCAGCAGCGGGCCGGCCTTGGCGGTGTTCCGCATGGTGGCGATGACGCGCCAGCCGGCGCGGGCGGCGGCGACGGCGGTGGCCAGGCCGATGCCGGAGGAGGTGCCGGTGATCAGGACGGTCCGGTCGCTCATCTCGCTGGACTCCCAGTGCTTATGGAGCATAACCAATATGATCCATAACTATGTGGGCTGACATTTCACTTTGTCAAGCACCTGGATAGTCTGGTGGCCATGTCCCACCCACCGGATGACCTCACCCAGGAGATCGTCGGACTCTTCGCGGCCGTCAACCGCCGCTACGGCCGGGAGTCCGAGGCGGCCGCGGCGGCCCACGACCTGACCGCGCTGCAGGCCAAGGCGCTGCTCGCCGCCGAGGTCCCGGTCCCGACGCGCCGGATCGCCGAGCGGCTGCACGCGGAGCCGTCCAATGTGACGGTGATCGTCGACCGCCTGGAGTCCCGCGGCCTGGTCGAGCGCAGCGTCGATCCCGCCGACCGTCGTGTCAAGCACGTCGCCGCCACCGCCGCCGGCCGCGAGGTCGCCGCGGATCTGCGCGCCCGCATGCCCTTCGCCGGCGACCCGCTGGCCCGGCTCGACGCCGAGCAGCGCGGGTCGCTGCGCGAACTCCTGCGGCTGGTCCTGGAGGCATGACGGCGGACCCCCCGGGCAACTGCCCGGGGGG
>NZ_JBSHBN010000292.1:0-5232 GCF_053612025.1 Kitasatospora sp. NPDC054768 | reverse complement strand
TTTGGCACGCTGTTGAGTTCTCAAGGAACGGACGCTTCCTTCGGACCGCCTTCCAGCGGACCCTCCGGGCTTCGTTCTTTCGTGTTTCCAGCTTACCAGACGTTTTCCGCTCCGTTTACCGGGGCTTCATTCATCCGATTCCCGCTGGCGGGATTTCCTGCGAACTTCGTTCCGAAGCCTATCAAGGCTTTCGGAGTGCTCAGTCCGTGGGATTTGCTTCGTCGGAGGGTGCGCATTTCGTGAAATGCACTCGCCTCGATTCGGCGGTGTCGTAGACACTAACGCCCGGGACCGACCATTGTCCAGTCAGTCCCAACCGTTGAAACCTACTAGCCCACCCTCACCACGTCAATGGTTTGGCCGGACGAGAGGAAGACTAGCAGGTCAGGGGCCTGTGGATCACATCGACTCAGGCGGCGACCGGCTGGAGGTCCGCTCGGTCGGCCGCCTCCAGATCGCCGAACTCCCCGCCCTCGGCGGCCCTTCGGCCCAGCACCAGGGCGTAGAGGAGGAAGGCCGCCTCGGCCAGCACGCCGATGGAGATGCGGGCCCAGGTCGGCAGGCCGGACGGGGTCACGAAGGCTTCCAGGACACCGGAGACGGCCAGGACCGTCGCCAGGCCGATCGACATGCCGATGATCGCGCGGCCCTGTTCGGCCAGCGCCACCGAGCGGGTGCGCGGGCCGGGGTCGATCACGGTCCAGCCGAGGCGCAGCCCGAGGCCGCCGGCCACGAAGACCGCGGTCAGCTCCAGCAGGCCGTGCGGAATGAGCAGGCCGAGGAAGACGTCGAGGCGCCCGGCGGAGGCCATCAGTCCGACGCCGATGCCGAGGTTCACCACGTTGGTCCACATCACGTAGAGCACCGGAACGCCCAGCGCGATCCCGAACAGCAGGCACTGCACGGCGATCCAGGCGTTGTTCGTCCACACCTGTGCCGCGAAGGAGCTGGCCGGCCGGTCCGAGTAGTACGCCTCGTACTGGCCGCCGGGGCGGGTCAGCTCGTCGAGGTACTCGGGGGCGATCAGGCTGTTGCGGACCTCGGGGTGGGTGGCCATCCACCACGCGAGCAGTGCGGTGGCCGCCATGGAGACGATCGCCACCGGCACCCACCAGCGGCGCGCGCGGTAGAGCGCGGCGGGGAAGCTCACCGCGTAGTAGCGGGCGACGTCCTGCCAGCCGTTGGTCCGGGCGCCGGTGACCGCGCTGCGGGCGCGCGAGACCAGCCCGGTCAGTCGGCTCACCAGGGCCGGGTCGGGCGCGGCGGCCTGGACCTTGGCGAGGTGTCCGGTGGCGCGCTGGTAGAGCGTGACCAGCTCGTCGGCCTCCTCCCCGCCGAGCCGGCGCCGGCGGGCGAGGGCGTCCAGCCGGGCCCACTCCCCCTGGTGGGTGGCGACGAAGACGTCCAGGTCCATTTCGGCGGCTCCATGATCGGCGGCGGGCGCGGACGTGCGTGCGCGGGCGGGTGCGTCCGGGCGGGCGGCGGGTCCGGGCGGACACGTGCGGCCCAGCATGCCAGCAGCGGCCGCCGCCGCGGCCGCCGGGATCTCACTTCCCGTGCGCCTGCCGGGCCCCGTATGTTTGCGGCTGCGGATCAGACTGCGGAGAGCGGGTCAGGGGGGCCGATCCGGGGTGATTCCCTCCCCCGGCACTGCCGCACTCCCAGGAGCGGATCTCCATGGGCGAGCCGTACGGGCTCCAAGAACGTGAACGGACAGGTGTCTTGAGCGACCTGGTGACGGGTGAGGCGGTCGTTCTCGGCCTCCGGACGGCGAAGCTTCCGAGCAGGGCCCTGGCGATCGTGATCGACCTGCTGGTGGAGTTCGCGGCCCTGCTGGTGTTCACGCTGCTGCTGAGCCTCGCCCTGATCGGGCTCGACGGCGCGGCGCTGGCCGCCACGATGATCGGCCTGATGGTGTTCTTCCTGGTGGCCGTGCCCGTGATGGTCGAGACCCTCACCCGCGGCCGTTCGCTCGGCAAGGCCGCGCTCGGCCTGCGGGTGGTGCGCACCGACGGCGGGCCGGTGCGGTTCCGGCACTCGCTGGTGCGCGGGCTGGTCGGCTTCTTCGAGATGATCGTGCTGACCGGCGCCCCCGCCGTGATCACCTCGGTGGTGCACTCGGACGGCAAGCGGCTGGGCGACATCTTCGCCGGGACGGTGGTCGTCCGCGAGCGCACCCCGGGCGCGGGCGGCTCCGCCTCCCCGCTGCCGCCGGTCCACCCGCACCTGCTGCAGGCGATGGGCCACGAGCTGGTCGCGATGGACCTGTCCGCCGTACCCGAGCCGCTCTGGCTGGCCATCCGCCAGCTGCTCGGCCGGATCGGCCAGTTGGATCCGGCGGTGATGCTCCGGATGTCCACCCGGCTCGCCGAGGACCTGTCCGCCCGGATCGGCCACCCGATCGCGCCGGGGCTGCACCCGGCGGCGTACCTGGGCGCGGTGCTCACCGAGCGCCAGCGGCGGGAGTGGATGCGGGCCCAGGAGCAGCTGTGGGCGGCCGGACGGGGACCCGCCCAGGTGCCCGCTCCCCGTCCGGCCTCCGGTCCGGTCCCCGCGCCCGCGCCGACGGTCACGGCCGACGGACGGCCCGTCCGCGTCCTCGGCCTGCCGGCGCAGCGGCCCGCACCGGTGGCCCCGACCGCGCCCACCGCACCGCCGGTGCCCGTACCGCCCGCCGCCCCTGCTTCGCCCCCGGCCCCGGCGGCCCCGACGGCTCCGTCCCTCGACAAGCCCGCCACCGACACCGGCTTCGCCCCGCCCGCCTGAGCCGAGCCGGTCGGGTCGGGTCGGGTCGGATCGGCCGGGTAGGGCCGGGCCTGGCCTGGCCTGGCCTGGCCTGGCCTGGCCGGCACGGCCCTACCGGACCGCTACTCCTCCTCCGCCCCCACCCGCCAGGCGTTCGGCGGCGACGCCAGCTCCTCCAGCTCGATCCCCTCCGCCGCCAGCACCACGTCCCCCGCCAGGTGCACCACCTGCTGCTCGCCCGTCTCCAGGTCCGCCACCTGGTACCGCTCGACCAGCAGCGGCCCGGAATCCGTCTCGTGGGTGTCGACGCCCTCCAGCAGCCACCCCTGGTCGAGGGTGCGCGGAGCCAGCACCGGCTCGGTGAAGGCCACCAGCCGCACCCGCGCGCTCGCCCCCTCCGCCAGCCTCAGCAGCCGGGCGGTGGCGACCAGGAAGCCCGGCGAGCGGCCGGTGAAGGCGTGCGCCCGGTCGTGGCCCTCCGCCGCGTGCTCGCCGCCGGGGTCGGCCGCGTCGGTGCGGACCCAGGCCACCCCGTCCACCGCTCCGCCGCGCACCTGCCAGCCCCCGGCCCGCAGCTCCATCCGCAGCGGCCGGGCGCGCGAGTCCAGCGTGAGGTCGGTGCTGCCGAGCACCCGGCCGTCCGGCGCGTAGGTCTTGGAGACGTACCGCCACCCGGCCGCCCCGGGCGCGCAGCTGAAGCGCTCCTCCCCGAGCGGGACGTGGTCATGAGGGTCGTGGAGCGAGTACCGGCCGTTGGGCATGCCGGAAAGCCTACGTGCGCGCCGCGCGTGCAACCTTCCGGCCGGTGCCCGCATTAGAGCGGCGGACGGCGCGGCTGTGCGTCGCCACCACGACGAGAGGGGGTGCGGATGGCGAAGCGGACGCGCGACGCGGAGTTCACGGAGTACGTGGCCTCCAGGAGCGGCTGGCTGCGCAAGGTCGCCTATCTGCTGTGCGGGGACTGGCACCGGGCCGACGACCTGGTGCAGGAGTGCGCGACCAAGCTGTACGTGAACTGGTCACGGGCCGGCCGGGTCGAGAACCTGGACGGCTACGCCCGCAGGGTGCTGGTCAACACCTTCCTCGCCGAGCAGCGCTCGTCCTGGTGGCGGCGGACGTCGCGGACCGCGACGCCGGTGGACGTCGCCTCGGTGGCCGCCGACCTCGACGTCCAGCTCGACCTGCGCAGGGCGCTGGCCGCGCTGCCGCCCAGGCAACGCGCCACCGTGGTGCTCCGGTACTACTGCGACCTCACGGTCGATCAGACCGCCGAGGCGATGCGCTGCTCCTCGGGCAATGTGAAGAGCCAGACCTCGCGCGCTCTCGCCACCCTCCGGACGACGCTCGCCGCTCGCCCCACCACCGCCGAGAGGACGTCATGAGGACGCACGAGCAGCGTGATCTCACCGCCCGGCTGGGCGCCCTCGCCGAGACCCCGGCGCCGCCCGCCGCGCTCGACACCTCGGCGGTGATCGCCCGCGGGCGGGTCCGGCTGCGCCGCCGCCGGCAGGCGCTGATCGGCGTGGTGGCCGGGTCGACCGCCGCCGTGCTGGCCGGCGTGCTGCTGTTGCGCCCGGCCGGCGGGCCTCCCGCACCGGCCGTCCCCCCGCCGACCGCCCCGGCCTCGCCCACGCCGTCCCCGACCACCGTCCCGACGCCGACGGCGTCCACCGGCCCGCTGAGCGCCGAGGCCCGCTTCGGCTGGCTGCCGCCGTGGCTGGCCCGACCGGCCGTCGGCTACGCGAACGGCGACGGACGGTCCGTCACCACCGCCGCCACCACGACCGTCGTCGAGAACGCCGTCCCCACCCTGAAGCTCGAACTGCTGCGCGGCCCCGGCGAGTCCCTCGCCCCCGGGGTGCACACGGTCGCCGCGCCCGCGGTCGCCGGCCGGGAGGCCCAGTGGCTGGTCACCGACGCATCGGGAGTCCCGGTCGGCCTGCGCTGGATGACCGCCTCCGGTCGCCGGGCCGAGCTGAGGGCCACGCTGTGGACGGGGGCGAAGGTCAAGGAGGACCTGATCAGGGTCGCGGCCGGCGTCGAGTTCGGCGGCCGGGACGTCCCGTTCCCGGTGCGGCCGACCGGCCTGCCCGCCGAGCTCAAGCCGCGGAACATCGAGATCCACCGGCCCTCGAAGGACACCGAGCCCCCGTGGAGCGCCATCCTGTCGTACACCGTCGACGGGAAGTGGCTGAGCGTCACCGTCCAGCCGGAGAGCTTCGGGGTGTTCGTCGACGGCAGGCCGGACGGCGGCACCCCGGTGTGCCGCGTCGACAAGGGCGTCCGGCTCTGCGCCAACGGGACGGCCGCGGGGAGCCCGCCGGTGCAACAGGCCGGCGGACTGGCGGGCCTGCTCGGCCGGTTCACCGTGCTCGGTGCGGACGAGGCCTCCTGGACCGCGACGGGGCCCGCGGACCGGCCCCGCTGACGGGAGCGGCCGACGAACCGGCCGACGGGCCCGCAGACGCCGGCGGCCGGCGCCCCCCG
>NZ_JBSHBN010000291.1:0-5433 GCF_053612025.1 Kitasatospora sp. NPDC054768 | reverse complement strand
GTCCACCTGCGGCAGCAGGGGCTCTATCCGCTCCCACACCACGTCCGTCAACTCGCCTCGACCTGCCACAAGATCAATTATCAGACAGGCCTTAGTTAACTCGCATCCAAGTTTGAGGCATTGCTGCCGCATCTGGACGAGCGGCAGCGCCGTCTGACGATAGGAGCCGAGGCCCGGGTGGTGGGACACGACGGGATCCGGGCCGTCGCCCGCGCGGCGGGCGTCAGCGAGGCGACCGTGTCCAAGGGCGTGACCGAGCTGGAGTCGGGCCAGGCCCCGTTGGGGCGGGTGCGCCGGCCGGGCGGAGGGCGCAAGCGACTGGTCGAACTCGACTCCGGGCTGCGGTCGGTGCTGCTGGCGTTGGTCGAGCCCGATGTACGCGGTGATCCGATGTCGCCGTTGCGGTGGACGACGAAGTCCACCCGCCGCCTGACCTCGGAGCTGACCGGACAGGGCCACCGGATCTCGGCCGACACGGTCGCCGACCTGCTCCGCGAGGAAGGCTTCAGCCTCCAGGCCAACACCAAGACCCTTGAAGGCACCCAACACCCAGACCGCGACGCGCAGTTCCGCCACCTCAACGAACAGGTCCGCGAGCACCGGGACGCGGGCCAACCGGTGATCAGTGTGGACACCAAGAAGAAGGAACTGGTCGGCGAGTTCAAGAACAGCGGCCGCGAGTGGCAGCCCACCGGCGAGCCGGTGCGGGTCAGCGTCCACGACTTCGCCGATCCCGAGCTGGGCAAGGCCGTCCCGTACGGGATCTACGACCTCGCGGCGAACGCCGGCTGGGTCAACGTCGGCTGCGACCACGACACCGCCGCCTTCGCGGTGGCCCCGATCCGCCGATGGTGGCACGGCCAGGGCAAGGACACCTGCCCGCAGGCCACCCGCTTGCTGATCACCGCGGACGCCGGGGGCTCCAACGGCCACCGCACCCGGGCCTGGAAGATCGAGCTCGCCGCCTTGGCCGCCGAAACCGGGCTGACCATCACCGTGTGCCACCTGCCGCCGGGCACCCAATGCCGTTGCTTGAATTCGAGAACAACTGCCGCGGAACGGGTGACGGTGTCGGGGCGGGGTCGTTGGTCCGGTTGTGCATCCGTGGAGTGGCTTGTCCGACGAGGTACGGCTTGGTGTCCTGACCGAGTGGGTGCTGCCGGGGTTGGTGGACCAGGCGCTGGCGGAGTGCCGTCGGCGGGACCGGCGTCCGGGGGCGCTGCCGTCCCGGTTCATGGTCACTACGTGCTCGCGTTGGCGCTGTTCCATCAGGACTCCTACGACGATGTCGCGGAGAACCTGGTGGGTGCATGGCCGGATATGCACGAGGCGATCCCGAACAAGTCCTCGTTCACGCGGGCTCGGCGGCGGCTGGGCGAGGCGGCGCTGGAGGCGGTGTTCCGGAAGCTGGCCGGGCCGGCGGCGCCGCTGGGGCTTTCGGGTGCGTTCTACCGTGGGATGCGGGTCGCGGCGGTGGACGGGTTCGTGCTGGATGCGCCGGACACACCTGCCAACCGGGCCGAGCTGGGCGGGCTCCTGGACGTGCGAGGTAACCCGGCCGGGTTCCCGCAGGTGCGGGTGGTGACCTTGACGGAGGCCGCGACGCACGCGTCGGTGGACGTCCGGGTGGGCGCATTCAGCGGCGGGGAACGGGAGTTGGCGGTGGCGATGGCTGGCAGTGCGGCGGGGATGCTCGTCATCATGGGTCGCGGCTTCCCAGGCGTCGAGCTGTGGAAGGCCTACGCGCGGGCCGGGGCTCACCTGCTCCTGCGGGCCCGCTCAAGCGTGGCCCGCCGCCCGGTCGAGCACCTGCCGGACGGCACCTACCTGGCGCGGATGAACCTGGCCGGACAGAAGGGGAACCACCCCGGCGGGGTGTTGGTGCGCGTCATCGAGTACCAGGTCGACGGCGGCGAGGTCATCCGCCTGCTGACCGATCTGATGGACCCTGACGCCTTCCCCGCCGCGGAGTTGGCGGCCTTGTATCACGAGCGCTGGGAAGCGGAGACCACCTATCGGCAGATCAAGACGTTCCAGCGCGGTGGTCTGGCGATCCTGCGCTCCGCCGACCCGGAACTGGCACGCCAGGAGGCGTGGGCGCACTTGATCATCCATCACTGCCTGACTCGGATCGTCATGCGCGTCGCCGACCGCGGCCGGTTCGACCCCGACCGGATCTCCTTCCTCAAGATCCTCAAGCACGTCCGGCGCAGCGTGGTCCGGCAGAGCCAGCACACCCCGGCCAGGATGAAGCAGTTCCTGGCGAACATGGCAGCGAAAGTCCGCCGCAAGCTCGACAGCGGCCCCAGGCGGCTCAGGGAAGCCGACCGGCTCCTGAAACGCGCCGACGGCCGCTACTCAATCCGCAAGGCAGGTCAACCACGTCGACCGACCCGACGTGTCCCAGCGAAGACCATCACCCTGAACCCTATGATAGTTCACTGAGTCAAGCAACGGCATTGGCCGGGCACCTCGAAGTGGAACAAGATCGAGCACAGGTTGTTCTCCCACATCACCATGAACTGGCGAGGCCGCCCACTGACCAGCCGCGAGGTCATCGTGCAGACCATCGCCGCCACCACCAGCCGCAGCGGACTGCGCGTCCACGCCGAACTCGACACCGGCAGCTACCCGACCGGCGTCAAGATCGGCGACGCGGACATGGCCGCGCTGCCGCTTACCCGGCACGCCTTCCACGGCGACTGGAACTACGTCCTCCACCCTGCGCTGGTGGGCGTGTCCCCTGCCAAGGAGCATGTTCCCGGCGTCGCCTGGGACCAGGCCACGCTGTCCGATCCCACCCTGACCGGCATGTCCCAGCACGACCTGGACGTCCTCACCGCCAGCCTGGCCGCTCTGCACGAAGCACAACCCGGCGCCGGGATGGGCCGCCCGCCCCGGCTGCCCTTTCCCGAGCAGGTCCTGGCTACCGTCCTCCACCTGCGGCTCGGCCTGCCCGCAGAACCCCTCGCCGTGCTGTTCGGCAGCAGCCGGAGCGCGGTGCACCGCACCTTCCACAAGATCAGGCAGCTACTCGACCGGCACGGGGCCGAGATCCCGCCCGCACCATCCCCGCCCACCGCCCTGGCCGCCATCCACGCCCGCGTCGTCACACAAGGACGTGAGCCCAACTCCGCCACAAAATCAGCGTGTTAATTATCTGCAAGCCCTTACCCGAGCATCTCCAAGAGCTGGGTCGACACTGGCTTCAAGAACGCAATGATCGAGCACGGCGCAAGCCTCGGAGTCGACGTCGAGGTCGTCCACCGGAAGTCCGACGTCCCTGGATTTCACGGGGCGAAAAGGCGATGGGTGGTCGAACGAAGCTTGGGGTGGATCATGCAACGCCGCCGCCTCGCCCGCGACTACGAGACCCTCCCGGCCAGCTCCGAAGCCATGATCCACATTGCCTCGATCGACAACCTCACCAAGCGCATAACGGACGAGACCACACCAACCTGGCGAGGAACTTACTAGAACATAAAGGGCAAACCACTCTCACCAAATGCCCTCTTACAGACCGCCGACCGGCGGGATGGGCTGGTTGGTGCCGCAGTAGCGGCACTTGGTGGCACTCCGCGGGATATCGTCGGAGGCGCAGGCCGGGCAGGTCTTCGCGGGTTTCGGGGGACCGAAGACGCTGATTCCCCGGCGGGCCTGGACCAGCTTGTACGGGACAAAAATCAGGAAGTAGACCACCGCCATGAAGATCACGAAATAGATCAGGGCGGAGATGAACTGCCCGATGTTGAGGTACGTCGAGGTGTTACCCGGATCACCCAACTGCCAGCCGAGTCCGGCCGAATGGCCGCCCTGAGTCCGAGTGATGATCGGCGTTATCACGTTGTCCGTGAACGCCTTGATCAGTGTGCTGAACGCTAATGCAACGATCAACCCGATGGCCACAAAAACGACATCACCGCGCGTCAAAAAGTTCTTGAATCCATTGAGCATGACTGCTCCTCGCAGGTCTGGTTAGGGGCGCCTAGCCGACGCCAAGGTCAAGGCCAGCCCATCCCGCCACAGCGCGCCACCAGAGCTGCGCCGACCGAGTGGTGACCGTCGTCGTTTCGGTATGTCCACGGTTGGACTGCGAGGTACGTCACATGTTCCAGGCTCTGGTGATCGCTTTAGGAAGCGCCAGTGAATCCCGCTGCGAGTGGCAGTGGGTGGCGCCCTTCCAGAGGCGGGCGGACTGCTTGCCAATGGTGATGTCGAGCCGCTGTTCCTCAGGGGGCTTGGCCACGGGGCGGCCGGTGGTCGGCCGAGGGCGGTGATGCGGCTAGGCTACACGGGCACCGGGCAGCATTGCGCCGGCGGCCGACCACCGGCCCCTCGCGGCGGGAGACCGCAGACACGCTCTGATCGAGATCGGTCAACTTGCCAAGAACTTGGTGTTCTTGGTGGCGAAGGTGGCAGTCCCGACCTTAACCAACTCCGGATCCGGGGTACTGGCAGGAGGTGGCATCGTCGCCGGGGTGGTGACCTGGAATTTTGCAGTAAAAGAGGATCCCTTGAGGAGTAGGGATTTATTTCCATTTTTTGTCTTCGCCGTTGTGTTTGCAGGGGGCAGTTCGAGGCTTAGTTTGCCCATGCCTGCTACGGAATGAGAGGGAGTAGTGTAATTAAGGGGGGTGGAGATTGACAGTGGAAGCTCGTCACCCATTAGGCAGGCGCGAAGATTGTCGACTGACAAATTCGCACTCGAGCCAATGATTGGCACTGGGGAAACGATAGCGGGGATGATTGCCGTGGGAATGGTTACGGCGATAGTGTCATTCGTAATGATGACGAAATTACTCATTATCTCTCCTTGTCAAAAGAAGTGGCACCGGCAGGTGGCTCTGGAGCATACATCTCTCGCCTGCAGGTGGCTGGGCCACGTCGCCGTGTGCACCGCGGACTGGATGAGCGGGCTCCCGATGGTGCCTGATCCGCATTTTGCGTCACCCGGTTGTAGCTCCAGTGTTAAGCCTGCCAGGTCTGGCAGTTGATCTTATATGAGGCCTCGTTAGGGCGATAGTGCTGCCCGCTGGTGGGGGCGTGAGCGACATTGGTGGGTTTTGCCCATACGGGAGTCCATGCTGCCTGAACATGGCCTCGGATTCGCCTGGCTACGGGCGGAATCATCGACGATGGTAGCGATATGGGGGGTCCCGGCCATCCTCAGAGGGCGGTTCGAGAGTTGATGTCCGTTTCGAAGTAAAGCAGGACAGGGCTGCTGGTCGCGGGGCTTGGTCGGCTACTGCTTCTTGGTAAAGCTGCCGGTGTCGACTTCGATGAGGACATCGAGTTTGACCAGGCGTTTCAGCTTGGCGCGGGTGCCTTCGATGTTCTTCCAGGGCTGTTGCAAAGTCCCGGTTAGGGCATGAGTCCGCAGGTCATAACGGGGTGAGAGGCGGGAGTCGATCCGTCACGTACGCATCGAAGCTC
>NZ_JBSHBN010000290.1:1028-5583 GCF_053612025.1 Kitasatospora sp. NPDC054768 | reverse complement strand
AGCAGACCCTGAAGGGTCCGACGTGCGCGATACTGGGATTGAACCAGTGACCCCTACCGTGTCAAGGTAGTGCTCTCCCGCTGAGCTAATCGCGCCTGGTGCGGCGGTGTTGCAGCAGACCCTGAAGGGTCCGACGTGCGCGATACTGGGATTGAACCAGTGACCCCTACCGTGTCAAGGTAGTGCTCTCCCGCTGAGCTAATCGCGCGGGGAGGCCCCCGGTCGAACCGGGGGACCTCTTGGAGGTGGAGACGGGATTTGAACCCGTGTACACGGCTTTGCAGGCCGTTGCCTCGCCTCTCGGCCACTCCACCAGGCAACGCATGAAGAACGATCTTACACTGTTCTCCATCGAGCGGACGACGAGATTCGAACTCGCGACCCTCACCTTGGCAAGGTGATGCTCTACCAACTGAGCCACGTCCGCCTGTCTTCCGGGGGGCTTCACCGCTTTTCTTCGGTTGCGCTCCCTGGCGACGTGTTGAACTCTAGCGGATTCCCGGGCCAGCTAAAAATCCGTTCCCGCAGCATGCCGAGGGGATGGCCGGTGAGCGCCGTCCCGTCAGCGCTCCCGGACGGCCACCGGCCGCCACCTGCGGCGCTCCCGGACGATCATCCGCAGGTCACCCGGCGCACACCCGGGTGACGCACAGAGCTGCTCGTGCGCGGGGCGCGAACCGGACCGGGCCCACGCCCCCCGACCTACACTTCAGGCACCGCCGCCCAGCACCACCGCGCAGGAGAACCGTGTCCGGCCACCCCGACCCCCGCACCCCGCTCGCCCGCTTCGGCGGCCGCCTGGCCACCGGACTGCGCGACGTCACCTCGGACCCGGCCGCTCTGGACTCCGCCGGCTACTGGGCCGTCGCCTACGACTTCGAGGGCCGGCTGACCTGCGCCCGCTTCGACCAGGTCCGCCCGGCCCCCGCCCCACCCTCCGGCGCGGGCTGGCGCGGACCGGAGGCCGGCAGCTGGCACAGCTCCCTCGACCGCACCGCCTACACCGCGGGCGTCCGCCGCATCCGCGAGCACATAGCCGCCGGCGAGGTCTACCAGGCCAACCTCTGCCGGGTGCTCTCCGCACCGCTGCCCGACCCGGACCTCAGCGACGTCGACGCCCTCACCGGCCTTCTCGCCCACGGCAACCCCGCCCCCTACGCCGGCACCGTCCGCCTGCCCGGGCACGGCGTCGAGATCGCCACCGCCTCACCCGAGCTCTACCTGCGCCGCACCGGCCGCACCGTCTCCTCCGGCCCGATCAAGGGCACCGGCCGCACTGAGGACGACCTCCTCGACAAGGACCACGCCGAGAACGTGATGATCGTCGACCTGGTCCGCAACGACCTCGGCCGGGTCTGCGCGACCGGCAGCGTCACCGTCCCCGACCTCTGCGCCGTCGAGAAGCACCCCGGCCTGGTCCACCTGGTCTCCACCGTCGAGGGCACCCTGCGCGACGGAGCCGGCTGGCCCGAGCTCCTCGCCGCCACCTTCCCGCCCGGCTCCGTCACCGGCGCCCCCAAGTCCAGCGCCCTGCGGATCATCGAGGCCCTGGAGACCGCCCCGCGCGGCCCGTACTGCGGCGCCGTCGGCTGGGTCGATGCCGACCGCGGCGAGGCCGAACTCGCCGTCGGCATCCGCACGTTCTGGATCGACCGGGCGGACCCCGGCGCGCCCGTCCTGCGCTTCGGCACCGGCGCCGGCATCACCTGGGGCTCCGACCCCGAGCGGGAATGGGCCGAAACCGAACTGAAGGCCGCCCGCCTCGTCGCGATAGCGTCGGGTGGCGAACCCGGTGGCGAATCCGGCACCGGATCCGACCCGACCGGGGCCTGCGCCCCCACCGCCTAGGAGCAGCACCCGATGCACAACCGCACCACGAGCTGGGTCAACGGCTCCCTCGTCGACTCCGCCGACGCGGCCGTCTCGGTCCTCGACCACGGCCTCACCACCGGCGACGGCGTCTTCGAGACCCTGAAGACGGTCGACGGCCGGGCCTTCGCGGTCACCCGCCACCTGGACCGGCTCACCCGCTCCGCCCGCGGCCTCGGCCTGGCCGACCCCGATCACGACCTGGTCCGCGAGGCCTGCGCCCAGGTCCTCGCCGCCAACCCCGCGCCGCTCGGCCGCCTGCGCGTCACCTACACCGGCGGCAACGGCCCGCTCAGCTCCGAGCGCGGCACCGCCGGCCCCACCCTGGTCGTCGCCCTCAGCGCGATCGGCCACCGCCCCGACGAGACCGCCGTCGCCGTCGTCCCCTGGCGCCGCAACGAGCACAGCGCCGTCGCAGGTCTCAAGACCACCTCGTACGCCGAGAACGTCGTCGCCCTGGCCGCCGCCCACCGCGCCGGCGCCTCCGAGGCCCTGCTCGCCAACACCGCGGGACGGCTCTGCGAGGGCACCGGATCCAACGTCTTCGTGGTCCTCGGCGGCCGCCTGCTCACCCCCGCCCTCGCCTCCGGCTGCCTGGCCGGCATCACCCGGCAGCTCGTCGTCGACTGGTGCGGCGCCGAGGAGGCCGACCTGCCGCTCAGCGCCCTCCAGGACGCCGAGGAGGTCTTCCTGACCTCCACCACCCGCGACGTCCAGGCCGTCACCCGCGTCGACGACCGCGAACTGCCCGGCATCGGCCCCGTCACCGCCAAGGCCATGGCCGTCTTCACCGAGCGCAGCGGCGACGACCTCGACCCGTGATCCCCGCCCGGGAGAGCAGCCCGGAAGAACGCCGGGGAAGCGCACCGGCCGCGTGGATAACCCCCCGTGCAACGGGAAGGGACCACCACATGACCACCACGCTGCGCCCCGAGGGCCCGGAGACACCCACCGCGGCCGGCGGCCGCACCAGACGCTGGCTGATCCTCGCGAACGGCCACCCGGTCGGCGCGCTGCGCACCACCGCCGACCCGCAGGGCGATCAACTCTGGGGCCGGATATCCGAGTTGGAGATCACCGAGGGGCGCGGCCGGGGTCGGGGAACGTTCGGCGGGCTGGCCGCCGAGGAGGTGCTGCGCACCTGGGGCTGCACCCGGGTCGACGTCGGCGTCCCGGAGCCGGCCGCGGCGGCCCGGGGGCTCGCCGTGACGCTCGGGTACACCGAGCGGGCCCTGGCCATGTCCAAGCGGTTGACAGCCGCCCCGGACCTGCCCGCGGGGCTGAGCGTGCGCCCGTTCGACCGGAGGGCCGAGATCCGGGACTGGTTCGACCGGTCCGTGCAGGACTACGTCCGCGTGATGGTGGCTTCCGGCCTCACCGAGGAACAGGCCCGCGCCCGCTCGGGCGGCGGGCCGCAGAACCCGGCCGCGCCGGACCCGGAGACCCCGGGCATGGTCCTGCGCCGCCTGTACGGCGCCGACGGCGGGGAGGAGCCGTACGGCCTGCTCTGGCTGCAGCCGCGCCTGCGCGACCTGCCGGACGGCGAACCGCTCGCCTGGGTGATGAAGGTCGAGGTGTCCCCGGCCCACCAGGGCCGGGGACACGGACGCACGCTGATGCTGCTCGCCGAACGCGAGTGCCTGGCCGCCGGGGTGCGGAACCTCGGCCTCAACGTCTTCTCCGGCAACGAGGTCGCCATCCGGCTCTACACCTCGCTCGGCTACCGGGTCACCGAGCGCCTCTACGGCAAGCAGCTGTGACCCGGCGTGTCGTCAGGAAGCCTTCGCCGCCTCGATGACGGCCACGATCCGCTCGCGCAGCCCGTCCTGGCTCTTGCCGCCGTCGAGGCGCTGCCCGCCGATCACGTACGTCGGCGTGCCGGTGACCCCGATCGCCTTGCCCTCGGCCTGGTCGGCGTCGACGGTCAGCATGTGCCGGCCGTCGATCAGCGCGGTGTCCACCTCGTCGACGTCCGCCCCGACCTCCCGGGCCACGTCCAGCAGCACCTGCTGCCCGCGCGCGTCCAGCTCCGCGGTACGGGCCAGCAGCGCCTCGACGAACGGCCAGCCCAGCCCCTGCGCGAACGCCTCCTCGGCCGCTTCCGCGGCGGCGTAGGCGTGCTTGTGCTTCTCCAGCGGGAAGTGCCGCACCTCCACGGGCAGCGCGTCGCCGTACTGCGCGCGCAGCGCCCGTACGTCGTCCAGCGCGGTGTGGCAGTCCGGGCACTGGAGGTCGCACCAGAACTCGAGGCGGGGGAGGGAACCATCGATCATTCCCCCAGTGTTCCACTAGTGGGCGCCCGCTCCGGCCGGAGGTGCGCCCGAGGGCGGACCGAGAGGAAGGCACCGATGACCAGGACGACCGGACACGAAGGAGCGGCACCGTGCTGAGCGCGGCGATCAGCTTCGTCCTCACCGCGGGCGGGGTGGCCTTCGCCGGGCTGCGGGCCTACCGGCGGCGCTTCCTGTCGGCGACCCGCTGGTTCGCGGTGGCCCTGCTGCCCGCCGGCCTCTACCTGACCGGCCTGTTCCCGCTGGCGAGCACGATCGGCCGGGAGTTCGCCGACTGGGCGACCAGGCTGGTCCTCGACCCGCGGGTGTGGACCGGCATCGCGCTGCTCGGCGTCTCGGCGGTGCTGCTGGTCACCACCCGCTGGGTGGGCCGCCGGGGCGCCGGGGCGGTGGAG
>NZ_JBSHBN010000290.1:0-1018 GCF_053612025.1 Kitasatospora sp. NPDC054768 | reverse complement strand
AAGGCCACCGCGCACGCGGTCGACCGGGAGCGGCTGACCGCCGAGGAGCGCACCGGGCTGCTGGCCCGGATCTCCGGGGCGCCGGGGCGGTGGAGAGCGCCCCGGAGCGCCCGGCCGCGGCCGGGCCGGCGCCCGAGCGTCCGGCGGTGGCGCCGACGCCCAGGGCCCCGAAGAAGTCGGCCGCGGGCAAGCGGGAGGACGGCCTCGGCGACTTCGCCGACATCGAGGAGATCCTCCGCAAGCGCGGCATCTGAACGGGAGGACCGGCCGGTCAGGCGGAGGGGACGGCCTCCGCCGACCGCTGCCGCGCCCGGTAGGCGGCGACGTGCAGCCGGTTGCCGCAGGTGCGGCTGTCGCAGTAGCGCCGCGAGCGGTTCCGGGAGAGGTCCACGAAGACCCGCGCGCAGTCCGGCGCCTCGCAGCGGCGCAGCCGCTCCCGCTCGCCCGCCATGAGGATGAGGGCCAGCGCCATGCCCAGCTCGGCCGCCAGGTGGTCGTCGAGGGCGGCGTGCGGCGCGAAGTAGTGGATGTGCCAGTCGTGGTCGTCGTGGTTGGTCAGCCGGGGCGTCGTCCCGGCGGCCGCGACGATGGAGTTGACCAGCTCCGCGGCCTGCGCGGTGGACTCCGTCGCGAACACCTCGCGCAGCCGGGTGCGCAGCTCGTGCACCCGCCGGAGGTCGTCCTCGGTCAGCGAGTCGATCTCGCTGATCTCCCGGCGGACCACGAAGGCGTCCAGCGCGGCGACGTCCGGCAGCCGCTCGGCGCCGCACACCTCGGGTGCGGTGTTGAGCAGCTCCACGAGGAGGCTCAGCGCGCACTCGGTGTCATGGGTGATCAGCACGTTGGGGGCTCCTCGCGCAGGGGACTCCGATACCCCGCGTCCACGGTTACCCCAGACCATACCGGGCCTTGTGCCGGTAGGGCGGCGCCTTCTTTCGAAGATGCGTGCGCAGTCCGACAAGGCGTCCGAAACCGGGCGCCGCCGGGGCCGGCCGGCCCCCGAACCGGCCCCCGAGGG
>NZ_JBSHBN010000289.1:0-5592 GCF_053612025.1 Kitasatospora sp. NPDC054768 | reverse complement strand
CTTCCGTCCTGACCGGAAGCGGCGGGCCCGGCGCCGGTCAGGACCGGACGGCTGCGCCCACCCAGGCGCGGTTGCCGAGGAGGGTCTTGACGTCCGAGGCGAGCCCGTTGTCCGGGTTCACCCGGTATCCGAGCTCGTAGAGGGTGTCCTTGTCCCAGTTGGTGGTGCGCAGCCGGACCGGGACGTCGCCGGGGTGGGCCTGGAGGGCGAGCTTGAGTTCGGCGACCACCTGGGGGTTGATCCGGGCGGCCGGGACGGTGATGTGCACCGGCGGCTTGGTGCCGAGCTCGGCGGAGGAGACGTCGAGGGTGGTGATCTCCTGGCCGAAGACGCTCAGGGACCCGTCGCGTTCGTTGAGCCGGCCGCGGATCGAGATGACGTTGTCCTCGATCATCTGCTCGGCCATCAGGTTGTAGGTCGCGGGGAAGAACAGCACCTCGACGGAGCCGTCGCGGTCGGCGAGGGTGATGATGGCCCACGCGTTGCCGGCCTTGTTGATCCGCCGGTCGACGCCGGTGATCAGGCCGGAGAGGCGCACCTCGCCCTCGGAGCGGCCGGAGCCGAGGAGTTCGGCGATCGAGGTGTCGCGGCTCTGGGAGAGGATGTGCTCGGCGCCGTCGAGCGGGTGGCTGGAGACGTAGAGGCCGAGCATCTCGCGTTCCAGGGCGAGGAGTTGGCGGCGGGGCCATTCGTTCTCGGTGAGTTGGAAGTCCAGCCCGATGCCGGGTCCGTCGTTGCCGGTGTCGAGGGCGCCGAAGAGGTCGTCCTGGCCGATGGCCTGTTGCTTCTTCAGCCCGGTGACGGCGTCGATCGCGCTCTCGTGCACGGTGCTGAGCGAGAGCCGGGTGTGGCCGAGGGAGTCGAAGGCGCCCGCCTTGACGAGGGAGTCGACGGTGCGCTTGTTGCACACCACCAGTTCGACCTTGTCCAGGAAGTCGGCGAAGGAGGTGTACTTGCCCTGCTCGCCGCGGGTGCGCACCAGGGACTCGATCACGGGTACGCCGACGTTGCGCACGGCCTTGAGGCCGAACCGGACGTCGCTGCCGACGGCGGTGAAGTCGACCACGGACTCGTTGACGTCGGGGGAGAGGATCTTGATGCCCATCTGCCGGCACTCGGCCAGGTAGACCGCCATCTTGTCCTTGTCGTCGGCGACCGAGGTGAGCAGCGCGGCCATGTACTCCGCGGGGTAGTTGGCCTTGAGGTAGGCGGTCTGGTAGGAGACCAGGCCGTACGCGGCGGAGTGCGATTTGTTGAACGCGTAGCCGGCGAACGGGACCAGGACGTCCCAGACCGCCTGGATGGCCTCGTCGGAGTAGCCGCGCTCCTTGCAGCCGGCGTGGAAGGGGACGAACTCCTTCTCCAGCACCTCCTTCTTCTTCTTGCCCATCGCCCGGCGGAGCAGGTCGGCCTGGCCGAGCGAGTAGCCGGCGAGCACCTGGGCGGCGCGCTGGACCTGCTCCTGGTAGACGATGAGGCCGTAGGTGGGGCCGAGGACGTCCTTCAGCGGCTCCTCCAGCTCGGGGTGGATCGGGATGATCTCCTGCTGGGCGTTCTTGCGGAGCGCGTAGTTGGTGTGGGAGTTCATGCCCATCGGGCCGGGCCGGTAGAGCGCGGAGACGGCGGAGATGTCGGCGAACTCGGTGGGCTTCATCAGCTTGAGCAGGGCGCGCATGGGGCCGCCGTCGAGCTGGAACACGCCGAGGGTGTCGCCGCGGGCCAGCAGCTGGTAGGTGGTGGGGTCGTCGATCGGGATCTTCTCGATGTCGACGTCCACGCCCCGGTTGGCCTTGACGATCTTGATGCAGTGATCGATGATGCCCAGGTTCCGCAGCCCCAGGAAGTCCATCTTGATCAGGCCCATGGCTTCGCACGACGGGTAGTCGAAGCCGGTGATGATCACGCCGTCCTTGTCCCGCATGTGCAGCGGGATGAGGTCGAGCAGCGGCGTCGAGGAGAGGATGACGGCGGCGGCGTGCACACCGGTGCCGCGGATCAGGCCCTCGATGCCCAGTCCGGTGTCGATGATCTTCTTGACGTCGGACTCGTTCTCGTACAGCGAGCGGATCTCGGTGCCCTCGTTGTACCGCGGGTGCTTCTCGTTGAAGAGGTCCGCCAGCGGGACGCCCTTGCCCATGACGTCCGGCGGCATCGCCTTGGTGATCCGGTCGCCCATCGCGAACGGGTAGCCGAGGATGCGGTTGGCGTCCTTGACGGCGGCCTTGGCCTTGATCGTGCCGAAGGTGTTGACCTGGGCGGTGTAGGCGGAGCCGTACTTCTCGGTGACGTAGCGCACCATCTGGTCGCGCTGGCGGTCGTCGAAGTCGATGTCGACGTCCGGGGGGTTGATGCGCTCGGGGTTCAGGAACCGCTCGAACAGCAGGTCGTGCTCCAGCGGGTCCAGCTCGGTGATCCGGGTCAGGTAGGAGACCATCGAGCCGGCCGCCGAGCCTCGGCCCGGGCCGACCGGGATGCCGTTGTCCCGGGCGTACTGGCAGATGTCGGCGACCACGAGGAAGTACGCGTCGAAGCCCATCGGGGAGATGACGCCCATCTCCAGCTCGACCCGGTCCAGCACCTCCTGGCTCGGGTTGTCGCCGTAGCGGTGCTTGAGGCCGGCGGCGATCTTCTGGCGCAGGAACGAGGCCTGGGTCTCGCCCTCCGGCACGTCGAACTGCGGCATCCGGTCGACGTAGTTGAAGACCTCGTCGTACGACTCGACCCGCTCGGCGATCGCGAGCGTGTTGTCGCAGGCCTCCGGCAGTTCGCGGAAGAGCTCGCGCATCTCCTCGGCGGTCTTCACGTAGTAGCCGCTGCCGTTGAACTTGAACCGGTT
This sequence comes from Kitasatospora sp. NPDC054768, assembly GCF_053612025.1. NCBI lineage: Bacteria > Bacillati > Actinomycetota > Actinomycetes > Kitasatosporales > Streptomycetaceae > Kitasatospora > Kitasatospora sp. NPDC054768. The sequence goes on along the minus strand of NZ_JBSHBN010000289.1, from coordinate 2,756 downwards.
CGGGTCGTCCTTGTTCTTGCCCACGCCGACGCAGAGCAGGCTGTCGTGGGCGTCGGCCTGGTCGGCGGTCACGTAGTGCGAGTCGTTGGTGGCCAGCAGCGGGATGTTCAGCTGCTTGGCCAGGCGCAGGAGGTCCTCGCGGACGTCCTTCTCGATGGACAGGCCGTGGTCCATCAGCTCCAGGAAGTAGTTCTCCTTGCCGAAGATGTCCTGGTAGGCGCCGGCCGCCTTGACAGCCTCCTCGTACTGCCCGAGCCGCAGCCGGGTCTGCACCTCGCCGGAGGGGCAGCCGGTGGTGGCGATGATGCCGGTCGCGTTGGCGGCGATCAGCTCGCGGTCCATCCGGGGCTTCATGTAGTAGCCCTCCATCGACGCGAGCGAGGAGAGCTTGAAGAGGTTCCGCAGACCGGTGGCGTTCTGTGCCCACATGGTCATGTGGGTGTAGCGGCCGCCGCCGGAGACGTCCTTGCCGCCCTCGCCGTCGGCGCCGGACGGGCGCTGGCCGCCCGGCGACCAGAACACCTGCTTCTTCAGGAAGCGGGAGGCCGGGGCGACGTACGCCTCGATGCCGATGATCGGCTTCACCCCGGTCTTCGCGGCGGAGTGGAAGAACTCGTAGGCGCCGAACATGTTGCCGTGGTCGCTCATCGCGATGGCGGGCATACCCTGTCTCTCCGCCTCGGCGAAGAGCTTGCCGTTCTTCGCCGCCCCGTCCAGCATCGAGTACTCGGTGTGGACGTGCAGGTGCGCGAAGCTGTCGGACACGGCGCTGTGCTCCAGGAAGGGGTGTCGGTCGGGGAGCGCCCCACGCTAGCCGATCGGCGGCGGCGACGCGCCGGGCCGGGGTCCCGTTGCCGGGACCTTGACGCATCCTCCCCGGTTCCCCGACGGGCGACGGGACGTCCGGGTAGGGTGGGGCCCGTTTGCCCGGGGGTGCGGCGCGGGGTCGTGGCGGAGGCAGGCCGACGCTCGGGCCGGCCCGCCAACTCGGCTGCCGGACAGTCGGGTTGTGGGGCAGTGGGGCAGTGGGGCCCGGGGTCGGGCCTCGCCCAGCCCGCCGGACCCGGCCGCACGGGCGGTGCGGCCGGGCCCTCGGGCGCGGCGGTCAGCTCAGGGTGCGGATCGCGGCGGCGTCGTAGGGGCGCAGGTCGTCGAAGCGGCCGGAGAGGACCTTGGCGGCCCACTGCGGGTCCTGGAGCAGGGCGCGGCCGACGGCGACCAGGTCGAACTCGTCGCGCTCCAGCCGGTCGAGCAGGTTGTCGATGCCCCGGACCGGGGAGCCCTCGCCCGCGAACGCGCGGACGAAGTCGCCGTCGAGGCCGACCGAGCCGACGGTGATGGCGGGGCGGCCGGTGAGCTTCCTGGTCCAGCCGGCGAGGTTGAGGTCCGAGTCCTCGAACTCGGGGACCCAGTAGCGGCGGGTCGAGGCGTGGAAGGCGTCGACGCCGGCCGCGGCGAGCGGGGCGAGGATCGCCTCCAGCTCCTGGGGGGTCTCGGCGAGACGGGCCTCGTAGTTCTCCGACTTCCATTGCGAGTAGCGGAAGATCACCGGGAACTCCGGGGAGACGGCCTCGCGCACCGCGGCGACGAGCTCGGCCGTGAACGCCGTCCGGGCGACCGCGTCGCCGCCGTAGGCGTCGGTGCGGCGGTTGGTGCCCGCCCACAGGAACTGGTCGAGCAGGTAGCCGTGCGCGCCGTGCAGTTCCACGCCGTCGAAGCCGATCCGCTCGGCGGCAGCGGCGGCCTCGGCGAACGCGCCGATGACGGCGTCCAGGTCGGCCCGGGTCATCGCCCGCCCGGTTCCCTCGGTCCCGTCCAGCCGGATCCCGGACGGGCCGACGGCGGGGGCGTCGGCGAACGGCGGGTCGCCCTGCTTGCGCACCATGCCGATGTGCCAGAGCTGCGGCACGATGGTGCCGCCCGCCGCGTGGACGTCCTCGGCGACGCGGGCCCACCCGGCCAGCTGCTCCTCGCCGTGGAAGCGCGGGATGTCGTCGCTCTGGCCGGCCGACTCGTGGCCGACGTACGTGCCCTCGGTGACGATCAGGCCCACGCCCGCGGCGGCGCGGCGGGCGTAGTACGAGCGCACGTCCTCGCCGGGTACGCCGCCGGGGGAGAACCTGCGCGTCATCGGCGCCATCGCGATGCGGTTGGGCACGGTCAGCCCGTTGATCGTGACGGGCCGGGACAGGATCCCGGCCGCGCGGGAGGCCGGGTTCTCGGTGACGGTCATGGGATTCCTCGCGGTAGCGGCAGCGATGGTGTGCGCCGGGGCGGAAGCGGTCGCCCGTGCCAACCACCCCGGCGGCCCCCGCATTTCGCCGACCCCGCCCGACCCGCTGTGATCCGCGCCACTGCGCGCCGCGCGCCGCAGGGCCGCGCCCCCTCAGGGCCGGGGCACGGCCGCCGGCCGGCCGTGCCCCCCGCGACGGGGAGCCGCAGGCCTGCCGGCCGGGGAGGCTGCCAGCGGTCTGCCAGGGGTCTGCCAGCGAGGTGCGGAACGGTGGGACGCGTCGGGAGGAGCGCCGCGACCGAGGAGCGCGCGACCGCCCGGCCACGGACGAAAGGACTCCCGTATGACTCGCACATCCCGTCCCACCGGCCCCGTCGAGGGCCGCCGCCGGCCGAGGGCGTCCCGCACGGCGGGGCACCGCGTGGCAACCGCCTGGCGTCTGGGCGCGGGCGCGGTGGCCGCCGCCCGGCTGGCCGCGACGGCCCCCACGCCCGCGTCCGCCGCCGCGGACACCGCCCCGGGG
>NZ_JBSHBN010000288.1:0-5636 GCF_053612025.1 Kitasatospora sp. NPDC054768 | reverse complement strand
GCCGACTGCTTCCCCGCCCTCGACTACTTCGAGAACAGCGGACTGCCCTTCGTCGTCGCCCTCAACGGCTTCGACGGACACCAGCCCCACACCCCAGACGAAGTCCGCGAAGCACTCCAACTCGGCGCCGACACCCCCGTCATCACCCTCGACGCCCGCCGCCGCGACAGCGCCAAGAGCGCCCTCATCACCCTCGTCGAACACGCCCTGCTGGCCCGGCTCCGCTGAGCGAGGGGGAACCGCCCGGCCCCGACGGTCCGTCCCCTGCCACGGGCCGTCGGGGCCGCGACGCTTACCGGCCGGTGTCCTCCGGGGGCCCCGCGCAAGACCCGTGTATAAGCAGCGGATAACAGTTCGGTAGGCATTTTGTGATCAACAATGACTCAGTGTGGCGAATCCGCGCCACTCAGCGCCAGGTGACCACGGATTTGCTCCGCCATGTCGGTGAATGTCCGGATTGTTCCGGCGTGGGCGTCGGACTGCGGCTGTTTGTCCCCCATCCCCGCACGTGCTGAAATTCCAGCTACCCCTGGATGTCTCCTGCTCCGGCCCGTCCGGCGGAAGGTCAGGGCACCGGGGTAGCGCTGGATTGATCCATGGCCGGCAGTCGGCCGAGAGGTAGTTGTCGAGTGAGGCGTAAGCAGCAACCCGCCCCGCAGCGGCGCTCCGAGCCCCGCCAGAGCGAGCCGAACGGTACCCAGGGGGGTCCGGCCGGATTCTCCGCGTTCACTCCCACCGAGGAGCGCGCCCAGGGCCCCGCCCCGACCCCCGAGCCCCAGGCCGCGCCCACGGCGCCCCGCAACGGCGGTTCGTCGGGCGACGGCGGCGGCTCCAGCCGGTACGACTTCCTCCGCCCGCGCAACTGGCGCGTGCCGACCCGTCTGATCGCGATCCTGCTGATCCCCGTGATCATCAGTCTCGTCTTCGGCGGTCTGCGCGTGAACACCTCGGTCGACGGCTACATCAAGGCCTCCCGCGCCGAGAAGACCGCGGAGCTGGCCAAGACGGCGACCGAACTCGCCGAGGCGCTGGAGAACGAGCGCGACAAGACGCTCATACCCCTGCTCACCAAGCAGGACCCGAACAACGAGGTCACCAAGCGCCGCAACGACACCGACGCCGCGCTGAAGGCCTACAACGCCGCCTACGCCGCCTCGGACAAGTCCGGTGAGCTCCCCCGCCGCCACGAGGCCTTCCAGGCCCTGATCCTCGACCTGGCGCACCTGCGGGCCAACGCGTACAGCCCCGAGCTGTTCGCCAGCGCCACCGCGAGCGCCTACTCGGTGATGCTCGCCCCGCTGCTGGCCTACGACAACTCGGTCGGCATCGGCTCCGCCAACGCCACCAGCAAGGGCCGCGCGATCTACGCGATGTCGCTGGCCAAGGCCTCCGCCTCGACCCAGCGCGCGCTGATGCTCAACCTGCTGGTCGGCATCTCGCAGAACGCCACCACGCGGTACGAGAACCAGGACGTGATCCAGCAGATCCTGGTCTCGGAGAAGCTGGAGCAGGTCTCCCTCAACGAGTTCAACACCGGCAGCGCCCCCGAGGACGCCCGGAAGTACGCGGCCGCCCAGGTCGCCGTGGCCACCGCCCAGGAACGTTCGGCGTACAAGATGCCCAACGGCGCGGCGCCCACCATGCAGGGTCTGCTCCAGCTCGGCGCCGCCTACAGCCAGGCCGCCGCGGAGGGCCAGCTGAAGGGCAAGGCCGCCGCCGACGCCGCGTACGCCGAGGCGAGGAACGCCGGCCTGACCCCGGACAACTGGAACCAGGCCGCCAACACCCACATCCAGGCCCTGCGGAACACCGAGATCGCGCTGCTGGACGACGTCCTCGCCGAGTCCCGCGCCCTGAAGGACAACGCGCTCTACGACGCCATCCTCAACACGATCATCGTCGTCGCGGCGCTCATCCTGGCCGGTCTGCTCACCGGCTACGTGGCCCGCTCGATGATCCTCGGCATGCGCACCCTGCGCAGCGCCGCCCTGGAGATCGCCGACCACCGTCTGCCGGACCTGGTCGAGAAGCTCTCCAAGACCGACCCCGAGCGGGTCGACACCTCGGTGACCCCGATCCCGCTGCACGGCAAGGACGAGATCGGCGAGGTCGCCCGGGCGTTCGACCAGGTCCACCAGCAGGCGGTGGCGCTCGCCGCCGAGCAGGCCATGCTGCGAGGGAACGTCAACGCGATCTTCACCAACCTGTCGCGCCGCAGCCAGAGCCTGATCCAGCGCCAGCTGGCGCTGATCACCGACCTGGAGAACAACGAGGCCGACCCGGACCAGCTGGAGAACCTCTTCAAGCTGGACCACCTCGCGACCCGTATGCGCCGCAACGGTGAGAACCTCCTCGTCCTCGCGGGCGAGGAGGCCGGCCGCCGCTGGAACACCCCGGTCCCGCTGGTCGACGTGCTCCGCGCCGCCGCCTCCGAGGTGGAGCAGTACGAGCGCGTCGAGCTCTCCGGCATCCCGGAGGTCGACGTCGTCGGCGCCGCCGTGACCGACCTCGTCCACCTGCTCGCCGAGCTGCTGGAGAACGCCACCTCGTTCTCCAGCCCGCAGACCCGGGTCCTGGTCAACGCGACCCGCCTGCCGGACGGCCGGGTGCTGGTCGAGATCCACGACAAGGGCATCGGCCTCACCGCCGAGGACTTCGCGGAGATCAACGAGAAGCTGGCCGAGCCGCCCACGGTGGACGCCACCATCTCCCGCCGCATGGGCCTGTTCGTGGTCGGCCGGCTCTCCCAGCGGCACGACATCCGCGTCCAGCTCCGCCCGTCCGGCGAGTCCGCCGGCACCACCTCGCTGGTCATGCTCCCGCCGTTCGTCACCCAGTCGGGTGCGGCGCCGGAGCCGGACGAGCAGTTCACCGTCTCGCGGATCTTCGCCGAGCAGGAGCCGACCGCCCAGTGGGCGCCGGACGCCACGGCCCGCAGCGCCGCCGAGCTCGGCTTCGACGACCACCTCACCGGCATCGGCAGCGCCGGCTCCAGCGGGTTCAGCCCGGCCCTGGAGTCCGTCCAGCGCTCGCAGCGCCTCGACCAGGTCCGCCGCGCGGCCCTGGAGGGCGGCCCGCAGGCGCCGGTGGTGGACGCCGAGGTCGAGGAGGACTACCAGCAGGGCTACGACCAGTACGCCCCGCAAGGATACGAGCAGCAGCCCCAGGTCGACGACCGGTACGGCTACGACCAGGGCGGCTACCAGCAGGACGAGTACCAGCACGACGAGTACGCCCAGGACGGCTACGACCAGTACGCGCCCCAGGGCTACGAGCAGCAGGGCTACGCCGACGACCGGTACGGCTACGACCAGGGCGGCTACCAGCAGGACGGGTACGCCGACCAGTACGGCCGGCAGGCCGAGGAGTCCCCGGCCGGTCACCCGTACGCCCCGGAGCCGCCCGCGCTGCCCGCCGCCGAGGCGCACACCACCCTGCCGTCCGGGCTGCCGCAGCGCCGCCCCGGCGAGCAGTTGGCGAGCGGTGGCCCCGCCGCCGCCCCGTCCGGCGCCGGCGCGTCCGGCGACGCCCCGAACTGGTTCGCCGGCGCCAAGGACACCTCGGCGTCCCCGACCCAGCGCGGCCACGACGTGTCCTCGCTCGGCGGATACGGCCCGACCGGCCCGACCGCCAGCACCGCCTGGCAGTCGCCGAACGACGGCGACTGGCAGCGGGCCGAGCAGCTGCGCGAGCCCAGCTCCAGCGGCACCACCGGTGCCGGTCTGCCGCGGCGCGTGCCCAAGCAGAACCTGGTGCCCGGCAACGCCAAGCCCACCCCGCAGGACGGGCCGCAGGTCTCCCGCAGCCCGGAGGAGGTCCGTGGCCGCCTCACCAACCTGCGCCGCGGTGTGGAGCAGGGCCGCAGCGCCGGTAACACCGGAAGCTTCCGGATCGACCCCGATCAGGTAGACCAGTCCGGCAACGGACAGAACCGGAGCACCGATCTCTTCGGCGGCTCGAACCACCAGGAGCGTTGAGTTGACTCAGATGAGCCAGGCCGCACAGAACCTGAACTGGCTGATCACCAATTTCGTGGACAACACCCCCGGGGTGTCCCACACCGTGGTGGTCTCCGCGGACGGCCTCCTGCTGTGCATGTCCGAGGGCTTCCCGCGCGACCGTGCCGACCAGCTCGCCGCCGTCGCCTCCGGCCTCACCTCCCTCACCTCCGGCGCCAGCCGGATCTTCGAGGGCGGCGAGGTCAACCAGACCGTGGTCGAGATGGAGCGGGGCTTCCTGTTCCTGATGGCCGTCAGCGACGGTTCCGCGCTGGCCGTCCTGGCCGCCCCGGACTCCGACATCGGCCTCGTCGGCTACGAGATGGCCCTGCTCGTCGACCGCGCCGGCGCCGTCCTCACCCCCGCTCTTCGCGCTGAACTCCAGGGCAGTCTCCTGCACTGACGGTTCGTCGGATACCGTCCAGGTATTCGAAGCACCTCCGCGTCCTTCCCGGGCCCGCTTCGGCGGGCTCGGGTTCGGACGTTGTACGGCCTTCGCACCACCGGCTCCGGACCTGCGCCGAAGCTCGCACCGCACCGCCGCACCTTGTGAGGAGAGGAACCGTGACACCGCCCGACGACCGCAGCGGCCAGTACGGCGTTCCGTACCCTGGCACAGGCCATGACGCCTTCGGAGCACCCGGCGTCGGCCACGGTCAGCAGTACGGCCGGCACCAGTACGGACAGCCCCAGCAGCCGTACCCCCGCCCCGAAGAGCAGTACGGCCAGTACGACCAGTACGCCCGGCAGCCCTCGTACGGCGCCCCGGCACCCGGCTACCCGGCCCCGGCGCCCGAGCCGGCGCCCGGCTACCGGCCCGCCCAGGAGCCCGGCCACTTCGAGGAGTTCGAGGACGAACCCGACTCCGGCCCGCTGATCCGCCCGTTCGCGATGACCGGCGGCCGGACCCGCCCGCGCTACGAACTCGCGCTGGAGGCCCTGGTCTCCGCCGATGTCGACCCGCAGCGCCTGGCCACCCTGCTCCCCGAGCACCAGCGGATCTGCACGCTGTGCACGGAGGTCAAATCCGTCGCCGAGGTGTCGGCGCTGCTCTCGCTTCCCCTGGGAGTGGCCCGCATCCTCGTGGCCGACCTGGCCGAGGCCGGCCTGGTCGCCATCCACCAGCCCGCTTCCGGCGGCGAAACCGGAAACCAGCCCGACGTCACGCTGCTCGAAAGGGTCCTCAGTGGACTTCGCAAGCTCTAACGCGGCCGCCCCCACCCGCGCCACCACCTCCGCGAAGATCGTCGTCGCGGGCGGCTTCGGTGTCGGCAAGACCACGCTCGTCGGCGCCGTCTCCGAGATCAACCCCCTGCGCACCGAAGCCGTCATGACCTCGGCCTCCGCCGGCATCGACGACCTCAGCCACGTCTCCGGCAAGACGACCACCACCGTCGCCATGGACTTCGGCCGCATCACCCTCGACGAAGACCTCATCCTCTACCTCTTCGGCACCCCCGGACAGGACCGCTTCTGGTTCATGTGGGACGACCTCGTCCGAGGCGCCATCGGAGCCGTCGTCCTCGTCGACACCCGCCGCCTCGCCGACTGCTTCCCCGCCCTCGACTACTTCGAGAACAGCGGACTGCCCTTCGTCGTCGCCCTCAACGGCTTCGACGGACACCAGCCCCACACCCC
>NZ_JBSHBN010000287.1:0-5641 GCF_053612025.1 Kitasatospora sp. NPDC054768 | reverse complement strand
AGCTAAGCCTTACAGCGCCGATGGTACTGCAGGGGGGACCCTGTGGGAGAGTAGGACGCCGCCGAACAATTCTTCAGAAGAACCCCCATCCGGGACCCGGATGGGGGTTCTTCGCATTTCCGGACTGTCTCATCGGTCGGTGTCACTTCCTCCACTCGCAGGTGGTCCTAGGTCTACCTCGGGATTGGGGTGCCATGGCCAGTGTGGGTGATGGACGGTTCGTGAAGACTGATGGAGGACGATCGGTACCGGCATCAGGAGCTTCCCGTGACAACAGTGAGTCGTGCGAGCGGCACGTCCGTACGTGCGCAGGCCCGGGCCGCCTTCACGGCGGGCGGCGAGGGCCTGACACGACTGCTCGTGGTGTTGCTGTCCGCGGTGCCGGGGTTCGTGCTGCCGGTGGCGGCGGCCGTCCTCTCGGGGGTGATCGCGGCCCAGGTCCTCCAGAACTACTCCCCGGGGATCCTCGTCGCGCTGCTGGTGGCTGCGTTCGTCGGTTCCGTGGTCGCCGCCCACCTCGTCCGGAGCGTCGCCGACCGTACCCGCGGGCAGGTGGAACGCTGGTTCGGCATACGGCTGCCGTCCACCTACGAGCCGCGTCCGGAGCTGGAGTTGGACGGCCGCGGGCACTGGTGGACGGGTTACACGTACCACCGCTCGCGGACGGTGGCGAAGTACGTGCAGGTCGTCCACTGGGGCCTGCGGGACCGGACCACCCGGGGCGAGTTGCTCTGGATGCTGGTGAACCCGCTCCTTGTGGTGGCTCTGGCCGGCCCGCTGGCGGTTCTGTTCGGGTTGGGCGTCGCCTACGCCCTTTCCTCGCCGGTGCCGGCGGACGACTTCGGCCCGCTGAGCGGCCGGATGGCGTCCATGCTGCTGAGCACCGCGCTCGGGGCCGCCATGGTCGTCGGCGGCATACTCGTGGCACCGTTCGCGGTGCGGATGTACGCGGAGGCCGCCCGCCGGGTGCTGGACCAGGACGGCCGGGCGACGCGCGCCCAGCTGACCAGGCGGGTCGTCGAGTTGACCGAGACGCGGGCGGACGCGGCGGGCAGCCAGGCGGCCGAGCTGCGACGGATCGAGCGGGACCTGCACGACGGCGCCCAGGCGCGACTGGTCGCGATCGGGATGACGCTGGGCACCATCGAGCACCTGATGGACACCGACCAGGGGGCCGCGCGGGAGCTCCTGGCCGAGGCTCGCCAGTCCTCGGCCCGGGCCCTCCAGGAGCTGCGGGACCTGGTGCGCGGCATCCACCCGCCGGTGCTCGCCGAGCGCGGACTCGGCGATGCCGTCCGGGCCCTCGCGCTGGACAGCGCGCTGCCGACCGAGGTGTGCGTGAGCCTGCCGGACCGTCCGCCGGCGCCGGTGGAGGCCGCCGTGTACTTCAGCATCTGCGAGCTGCTGGCCAACGCGGCCAAGCACTCGGAGGCGGAGCAGGTCTGGGTGGACATCCTCTACCGGGCCGGCCTCCTGCGGATCACGGTGACGGACGACGGGGTGGGGGTGGCGGACCCTTCGCGGGGGACCGGACTGCGTGGTATCGAGAAGCGATTGGGTACCTTCGACGGTGTCCTCTCCATCGACAGCACGTCGGGCGGACCCACCACCATCACCTTGGAGTTGCCGTGCGAGTTGTCCTCGCCGAGGACCTCTACCTCCTTCGCGAAGGCCTGATCCGGCTGCTGGAAGCGCACGGCTTCACCATCGCCGCGGCGGTGGAGACCGGCCCCGAGCTGCTGGAGGCGCTTCTGACCCACCGGCCGGACGTGGCCGTGGTCGACGTCCGGCTGCCCCCGACGCTCACCGACGAGGGCCTGCAGGCCGCGCTCAAGGCACGGCGGGAGATCCAGGGCCTGCCGGTGCTGGTGCTGTCGCAGCACGTCCAGCAGCTCTACGCGCGGGAGTTGCTGGCCGACGGCACCGGGGGGATCGGCTACCTGCTGAAGGACCGGGTCTTCAACGCCGGGCAGTTCATCGACGCGGTCCGCCGGGTGGCGGCCGGCGGCACGGCGATGGACCCGGACGTGATCGCCAAGCTGATGGAGACCACCGCGCGCAGGCCCGGTCCGTTGCTGCGGCTGTCCCCGCGGGAGCGCGAGGTGCTGGAACTGATGGCCGAGGGCTGTTCCAACTCGGCGATCGCCGCCCGGCTGTCGGTGAGCGACGGTGCGGTGGCCAAGCACATCGCCAACATCTTCAGCAAGCTCGACCTCGCCCCGGACGAGGATGCCAACCGCCGGGTGCTGGCCGTACTGGCCTACCTCAACGGCACGGCGAGGCAGACCCGCTGACGGTCCGGCCGGCCCCCGGCACCGATCCGCACGGTGCCGGGGCCGGCGTTCGGCCGCCGCACTGTGACACCCCAGGCTGTGGGAACGCTTAAACACGCGTACGAGTAAACTCCGGTGGGCCGAGCCCGGAGGCTGCTCAGCCGTCCGGCGGCCCGACCAACGGGACCCGGCAGCCGAGGCACTGTACGCCAGCGGCCGACATCCAGGGGTTGATAGACGTAATGGCACGCCCAACGCTCACCAAGGCCCATCGTGGCCTGCTCGGCCTGGTCGCGGCCGGTGCCTGCCTCATTTCGGGCATCGGCTTCGCGGGCTCGTACAACGCGGTGCGCGAGCTGGCCGAGGAGAAGGGCTTCGGCGCCTTCTCCTACGCCTTCCCGATCGGCGTGGACGCCGGCATCGTCGTGCTCCTCGCGCTCGACCTGGTGCTGACCTGGCTGCGGATACCCTTCCCGATGCTGCGGCAGACCGCGTGGCTGCTGACCGTCGCCACCATCGCCTTCAACGCGGCCGCGTCCTGGGGCGACCCGCTCGGCATGGGGATGCACGCGGTCATTCCGGTGCTCTTCGTCGTCGTGGTCGAGGCCTCGCGGCACGCGGTCGGCCGAATAGCGGCGATCACGGCGGACCGCCACATGGAGTCGGTCCGGGTGATGCGCTGGCTCCTCTCGCCGGTGCCGACCTTCCGGCTCTGGCGGCGGATGAAGCTCTGGGAGCTCCGCTCCTACGACGAGGTCATCCGACTGGAACAGAACCGCCTGGTCTACCGGGCGCAGCTGCGTTTCCGGTACGGCCGCGGCTGGCGCCGCTCGGCGCCGATCCAGGCGCTGCTGCCGCTCAAGCTCGCCAAGTTCGGCGTGCCGCTGGACCCGGCGCTGCTCGACCGGCTGGACGACGAGGGCCGTGTGCGCGAGGCCCCGGAGGCGCTGCCGGAGCAGGAGGCGCAGGGGATACCCGGCCAGGAGAACCGCGCCACCGCCGCCATCGCCCCGGTCGCCGAGGCCCAGGCCCAGGCCCAGCAGCCGCAGCAGCCCCAACACCCGCAACACTCGCAGCAGGAGCCGCAGGCCGCCCAGCAGGCCGCTCCGCAGGTCCAGCAGGTTCAGCAGGCCCAGCCCGAACAGGCTGCGGCACAGGCACAGGCCCAGCCCGAACAGGCTGCGGCACAGACACAGACACAGACACAGGCACCCGCGGCCGTCGCGCCGTTGTCCGCCGAGGTCGCCGCGCCGATGCTCGCGAAGCTGGCCGCCGTCCGGCTGCGGGCCGCCCAGGAGCCGGACGAGGTGGCGGACGCCGCCCCGCAGCCGCGCGGCGAGGAGCTGAACGTCTGGACCGAGCGCCCGGTCCGCACCACCGGCCACCCGGCCGACGCCGCCCCGGGCGGGCGGGTGCCCGGCCAGGCCTCGCCCTGGTTCAAGCCCCCGCGCCCGGTCGCCGAGGAGCCCACCGCCCTCGCCGCCCCCGCCCCCGCCGCCACCGCCTCCACCTCCGAGCCCGTTCCGCAGGCCCAGCACGCGGCCGGCTCGCAGCGGCAGCCCGAGCAGTCCGAGCAGCCCGCCGAGCACGAGCAGCAGGTCCCGGCCGAGGAGCGCGTCCACGCCGAGCAGCCGGTCCACGCCGAGCAGCGCGCGGTTGCTCCGGTGCCCGCGCGCCTCGACCCGGACCTCGCCTACGAGGCGCTCGTCTCGTACATGGACAGCTACGGCCACCAGCCCGACCCCCAGCGCCTCGCCGACTGGCTGACCAGGGAGTTCGGCGTCACCGGCAAGGGTCCGGACGGTTCGGTCCACCCCAAGGAGGTCGCCGACCTGTACCCGGAGCTGAACGAGCGCTACGCCGCCGCCGGGAGGGACTGACCGCGGCCGCCACCGTCCGGTGCCGGGTCGGCCATTGACGCCCGTACCCGCCGGAGCTACCTTCGCCTCAACAAATTGTTGAAGCGCTGGTTCGGCATGGAGGAGTGCGGATGACACGGGTCGGGGTCGACGGAAACGGGCCGACGGACGCGGCCTCCTTCTCCACCGCGGCCCGCGCCGCCGTGGAGGCGCTGCTCGCCCCCGTCGACGCCGATCTGGCACGCCGTTACCCGGGCGAACCCGGGACCAGGCAGCCGGTGCACACCGTCTACGTCCCGGCCGACGCCTTCGGTGCCGACACCGTGCGGGAGTGGGGCCGCCGGGCCCTGGACGCCTTCGACCGGCACGCCGCCACCCCCGCCGAACTGGCCCGCGCCCTCGGCGTCGCGGACGACGAACTGCTCGCCGACGTGCACGCCCGGGTCCGCGCCAAGCTGGAGCGCGAGCCGATCGAGGACCTGCGGATCGACTTCGAGGACGGCTACGGGCCCCGCCCCGACGCCGAGGAGGACGCGGCCGCCGTCCGCACCGCCGGGCTGGTCGCCGCCACGGTGGCCGGGGGCGGCGCCCCGCCGTACCTCGGCATCCGGATCAAGTGCATGGAGGCCGCCGTCCGGGCCCGCGGCATCCGCACCCTGGAGCTGTTCCTGGCCACCCTGCTGGCCCGCGGAGGGCTGCCGGAGGGCCTGGTCCTGACCCTGCCGAAGGTGACCTACGCCGAGCAGGTCACCGCGCTGGTCCGGCTGCTGGAGGACTTCGAGCGCCGGGCCGGGCTGCCCGCCGGCCGGATCGGCTTCGAGATCCAGATCGAGACCACCCAGGCGATCCTCGGCCCGGACGGCCGGGCCACCGTCGCCCGGATGATCGAGGCCGCCGAGGGGCGCGCCACCGGCCTGCACTACGGGACCTTCGACTACAGCGCGGCCTGCGGCGTCAGCGCGGCCCACCAGAGCATGGACCACCCGGTCGCCGACCACGCCAAGGCGGTCATGCAGGTGGCGGCCGCGGGCACCGGGGTCCGGCTCTCCGACGGATCGACCAACGTCGTCCCGACCGGTTCCACCGAGCAGGTGCACGCCGCCTGGAAGCTCCACCACGGCCTGGTCCGCCGCTCGCTGGTCCGCGCGTACTACCAGGGCTGGGACATGCACCCGGCGCACCTGCCCACCCGCTACGTCGCGGTCTACTCCTTCTACCGCGAGGGCCTGGCGGCCGCCGCCGCCCGACTGGCCGCGTACGTCGCGAAGGCGGGCGGTGACGTGATGGACGAGCCGGCCACCGCCCGGGCGCTGAGCGGCTACCTGCTGCGCGGCCTGGACTGCGGCGCCGTCGACCTCGCCGAGGTCACCGCGCTGACCGGTCTGGACCGCGCGCGGCTGAACGCCCTGGCCGGGCGCTGACCCGTCGGTGGCCCGTGGCCGGTGGCCGGCCGCCGGTCCTCCCGTCGTGCGCCAACTAGGCTGGCGGTGCCGCCCCGGTGTCCCGGGG
>NZ_JBSHBN010000286.1:0-5678 GCF_053612025.1 Kitasatospora sp. NPDC054768 | reverse complement strand
TCCCCCTCGGGGGCGGGCGGCCGCGTCGCGTCCGCGGTGGCGTCAGCCGCTCGGCTCGATGGTGATCTGGTCGATCAGGATCGGCCCGGAGGGCACCGTGAAGGTCACCGAGTTCGGCCCGGCCTGGAACTGCGGGAGTATCCAGGTGGAGAACCAGGCGGCGGTCTGGTCCTTGGGGGGCGCCCCGTAGACCTTGTAGGTCACCCCGCTCGGCCAGTCCTTGCCGTTCACCGCGGCCCCGCCCTTGATGTCCGCGCCCGAGTAGTTGTAGTGCACGCTCAGCTTGTACGTCCCGGCCGTGGCGATGTCGCCGGTCCAGGTCACCGAACCGCCCGGCTGGAGCGTCAGGTAGCTGCCGTCGGCGGACTTGGCGCCCTTGACGCTGTTGCCGGACGGCGCGTTCTGCGCCTGGAGCTGGCCCGCGTCCACGCTCGTCGGCCCGGAGATGGCGGTGGCGCTCGACGTGGGGCCGGCGCTCGCGTTCGTGGCCGTCGGCGCCGGGCTGTTGGGGGCCGGCGGGGCGGTGGTCGCGGTGCCGCCCTTGGTGTTCTTGGTGTCGTCCGGGTCCCCGGTGGAGAGCGCTATGCCGGCGCCGATCGCTATCGCAGCGACCACGGCGACCGCGCCGATCACCGCGCCCTTGCTCCGGCCGCTGCTGCGCGGCTCCTCCCCCGGCTGCGGCCGGGAGTGCTCCGCGTAGCGGGTCTGCTGGGTGGGCGCGGCACCGTACTCGGGCTGCTGCGGCGATCCGGGCTGACCGCCGTACGGGGCCTGCGGCTGACCGCCCGGGTACCCCTGCGGCGGCATGCCCTGCTGGCCGTACGGCTGCTGCTGCTGTTGCTGCGCCCGCTGCGGATAGCCGTACTGCGCGCGCCCGACCTCCATCGGGCGGCTGTACGACGTGCGCGGGACCCCCTGCTGCGGCTCGGCCGGCTGCCCGGTGGAACCGTCGGCCGGGCGGTAGAGGTAGCCGAACGGGTCGTCGTCCTGCGGGGCACCGCCCCCCTGGCCCTCGGGCACTCCGTTGCTGCCGGCGGTCGTCACGGTGGTCTGCTCCCCCATCCGGTGCGCCGCCTGCTGCGGGCGGCGCAGATCATGGACGCTGTCGTACCGGGAACCCTACCTGTCGTATGTGACGGCGGGAAAAGACCCCTTGACAACTCGCGGGTAACCCGGGCCGACCTGGGCGGACCCGAGCCCGCACCGGCCGTCCGCCGGCTCAGCCCGCGCGCCGGTGCGAGCGCTCGCCGCGCGCACCGCGCACCGCCCCGCCCCGGGCCCGCTTCTCGTCGTACATCCGCTCGTCGGCGGTGTGCAGCACCTCCTCGATGCTCATCCCGCAGCCGGCCCAGCCGACCCCGAGGCTCACCCCCACCCGCATCGCCCGTCCGTCGATCCGCATCGGCGGGATGATGGCGCCCCGCAGCCGGTGGGCGAGGTCCTTGGCCTCCTCACGGCCGATCCCGTCGGCCAGCACCACGAACTCGTCACCGCCGAGCCGGGCCACCGTGTCACCGTCCCGGACGGCCTGGCTCAGCCGCCGGGCCACCTCGACCAGCACCGCGTCGCCCGCGTTGTGACCGAACCGGTCGTTGATCGACTTGAATCCGTCCAGGTCGCAGAAGAGCACCGCGAGCCCCTTGTCCACCGCCGCCGCGCCGCCTGAGCGGAACGGCGCCGACCAGGCTTCGCCGCCCGGCCCGTACTCGGCCGGGACCACCGCGTGGACGTGCTCCCCGTAGCCCGGGCCGAGCCCGCTCGGCAGGCCCTCGGGCAGTCCGTAGCCGTGCACCGGCCCGGCGTACGGGTCCGCGCCCTCCAGCCGCCCGTGCGCCGTGTGCGCGCTGTAGGAGTCGGCCGGGTAGCCGTACGGCTGCGGGTAGGCCGCCTCGACCTGGCCGGCCGCGGCGCCGACCGGCTGCGGCTGGGCGCAGAGCCGGCGGGCCAGCCGGGTCTTGAGCTCGGCGCCGTTCGGCAGCCCGGTGAGCGCGTCGTGGCTGGCCCGGTGGGCGAGCTGGAACTCGTGCCGCTTGCGGTCCTCGATGTCCTCGACGTGGGTGAGCAGGAAGCTCGGGCCCTCGGCCGCGTCCGCGACGATCGAGTTGCGCAGGCAGACCCACTGGTAGCCGCCGTCCCGCCGGGACAGCCGCAGCTCCGCGCGGCCGCTCTCGGCGCTGGTGCGCTCCAGCAGCGCCCGGTCCTCGGGGTGCACGAGGTCGGCGAAGCTCTGCTGCCGCAGCACCGCCCGGGGCCGGCCGAGCAGCCGGCAGAGCGCGTCGTTGACCCTGGTCAGCTGGCCGCGCCCGACGCCGTGCAGCTCGGTGATCGCCATCCCGCTGGGCGCGTACTCGAAGGCCTGGCGGAAGCTCTCCTCGCTGGCCCGCAGCGCCTGCTGCTCCTTCTCCAGGCGGGCCAGCGCGCGTTGCATCTCGGCCCGCAGCCGGGCGTTGCCGATCGCGATGGAGGCCTGCAGGGAGAACATCTCCAGCGCCTCGCGGGTCCACGCCCCGGGCCGCTTGCCGCTGCGCGGGCGGTCCACCGAGAGGACGCCGAGGAGGTCGCCGCCTGCGCTGTACATCGGGGCGAGCAGCCCGTCTGCGGGGTGCCAGTCGTTGGCGTACACCGGCAGCGGGCTGTCCCCGATCCAGCGCGGGATGTCGCTGGCGACGGCCCAGCCGCGGTCGTACGGCAGGAAGCGCAGGGTGCCCCAGTGGTCGCTGACGCCGAGCAGCCGGTCCCAGGACTCCCGGGAGCCGACCTGGCCGAGCAGCACGGAGGGGCCGCCCATCGGGCTCTCCTCCAGCTCCCAGACGGCCGCCACCACGAGGTCGCCGTCCGGCCGGACCAGGCTGACGGCGGCGGCGTCGAAGCCGAGCCCGTGCACCGCGCCTTCGACAACGGCCTGGAGCGTGCCAGCGAGGCTGCGGGCAGCGTTGAGGTCCGCCACGACCCGGTGCAAGGTGCGGAGGGTCGCGAGACGGACGTACGGCTCCGACTCGGCTTCCATGCGGGGGCTCCCCGGCTGCTTCGGATAGTTCTTGATTGGTTATCGTCCGATTGCCAGAAGAACTGAATCACAGGGAGCACAGCGCTCGGCACGCTCGGTCAGCAATAGGCCATCACTTGTGACTTAAATCACACGACACTAATGCGCCCTTAATCAGTTCATCTGTCCCATAGCGGGACATAAAGCGCTATCGGCACATTTCTGGTGGTCGACCGCATGGGCCCCGGACTGAAGCCGACTGGGCCCGCCGGTCCGGCCGCTTCACTCCTGAGGGTGAGTTCGGCCACCGGGCGCAACCCTTCGGCCGGAGCGCCGGTCCTACGACCAAGGCCCGATGCCGTTCCTCCCGGGTGACGACTACCGTGCGGTACGTGTACCCGTCCCCGCAGCCCGAAGCTGCCCCCCACGCCACGCCCGACGAGTTCCGGGCTGCCCTCTCCCAGCTCGCCGCCGGCGTGAGCCTGGTGACCGTCCACGACCCGGAGGACGGCGAGGACGTCGGCATGACCGCCACGTCCTTCCTCTCGGTGTCACTGGAGCCGCCGCTGGTACTGATCTCGGTCCGCGAGGACTCCCGGATGGACGAGGTGCTCTCCCGGACGGACACCTGGGCGGTCTCGGTGCTGACCGAGGGACAGAAGACGCTCGGCTCCCGGTTCGCCATGAAGGGCCGGCTCAGCGACCGGCTGCTGTTCGCGGACACCCCGCACCGACGCGGCCCGCGCACCGGCGCACCGCTGATCGACGGCGCGCTGGCCACCGTCGAGTGCCGCACCGAGCAGCGGATACCCGCCGGCGACCACACCCTGCTGCTCGGCCGCGTCCTGGAGGCCGTGGTCCCCGACCCGGCCGGCCGCCCGCTGCTCTACTTCCGCGGCGGCTACCGCACCCTCGGCTGAACCGCCCGCCGGCTACTCGCCGCCGCGCGGCGCCCGGCGGCCCTGCTTCAGTTCGGAGCGGAGCCGCTTGTTGGTCAGCCGCCGCTCGACCGTCCCCCGGCTCGGCCTGGTCGCCCGCCGGGCCTTCGGCGGCGGTGCGCACGCCTCGCTCAGCAGCGCCGACAGCCGGGCCGCGGCCGCCTCCCGGTTGCGCCACTGCGAGCGGAACTCCGAGGCCTGGACGACCAGCACCCGGCCGTCCACCAGCCGGCCGGCCAGCCGCTCCAGCGCACGCTCGCGCCACACCTCGGGCAGCGCCCCGGTCGACGCCAGGTCGAAGCGCAGCTCGGCCTTGGAGTCGGAGGTGTTGACGTGCTGGCCGCCGGGGCCGGAGGAACGCGAGAAGCGCCAGACGAGCTCGGCGTCGGGGACGACCACCGACCCCCGTACGCGGATGGGCTCGGACATGCGTCCATCATCCCGCGCCCGGCCCGCCCGGTCACCCGGTTATCGGTACGCCCCCGCGCCCGCGCACCCGGTTACCCCGATCCGCCCCGAGCCCCGACAATGGCGTACGTGATCGAGCTCGGCTACTCCCTCTCCAACCGTTTCCCCGACCCCCCGCAGACGGACTACCGCACCGCGTCGGTGCACGCCCTGCGCTACGACCTGTTCTGCGGCGACGTCTACCTGGACGGCGAGGGCTCGGACCTGTCCACCGCCTGGGGCTGGGTTCCGGTGCTCGACTTCGCCTGGGCGCTGTGCGACGTCGCCGAGCTCCTGGACCGCGACCCGGACGGCGGCCGGGCCGCGCGGGTGCAGACCGCCGACCTCGACTTCACCCAGAACACCGAGCTGCTGCGCTTCGCCCGCCGCTTCAACTGGGTCGAGGTCACCGCCACCTGGCTGCCGGACGAGCCGCCGGTGGTGGTCCGCCACGGCGAACTGCGGCGCGAGGCCCGGGACTTCCTCCAGGACACCCTGGCCGACCTCTTCGACATGCACCCCGGCCTGGCCGACAATCCGAACATCTGGACTCTGCAGGGCCGGTTCCGGCGGATCTGACACCGGCTTTGCCCGGGCTTTGCCCTCCGATTGGCGCCCGCGAAGAATTCACGCTTCCTGCGGAACCAAGCCGCCGGAGTATTGCGTTGTCCCGGGAAAAAGCGCACGAAGCGAACGAAGGGACTGCAATCGTCATGCCAGTGAGCCTCTCCAAGGGTGGCAACGTCTCGCTGACCAAGGAGGCCCCCGGTCTGTCCGCGGTCACCGTCGGCCTGGGTTGGGACGTCCGCACCACGACCGGCGCCGAGTTCGACCTCGACGCCAGCGCGATCGTCCTGAACGCGGACGGCAAGGTGCTGTCCAACGCCCATTTCGTGTTCTTCAACAACACCAGCACGCCGGACAACACCGTCGTGCACACCGGTGACAACCGCACCGGTGAGGGCGCGGGCGACGACGAGGCGCTCAACATCAGCCTGTCCGGCCTGCCGGCCGAGGCCGTCAAGATCACCTTCCCGGTCACCATCTACGACGGCGTCGCCCGCGGCCAGAACTTCGGCCAGGTCCGCAACGCCTACATCCGCGTGGTGAACGCGGCCGGCGGCGCCGAGATCGCCCGCTACGACCTCTCCGAGGACGCCGCCACCGAGACCGCGATGATCTTCGGCGAGCTCTACCGCAACGGCGCGGAGTGGAAGTTCCGCGCCGTCGGCCAGGGCTACGCCTCCGGCCTGGCCGGCATCGCCCAGGACTTCGGCGTGCAGATCTGACGCACCCGCGGGAAACAC
>NZ_JBSHBN010000285.1:0-5718 GCF_053612025.1 Kitasatospora sp. NPDC054768 | reverse complement strand
CCCTACGTCCACGCCTACAACGCGGACGGCCAGGAGATCTACAACCAGAAGACCCAGCCCAACGTCAAGGGCACCCGCCCGTAGACGTCACACCGGACGCACGCTGGTGGGGCCGTCGTCGGCGCCGGTCTGTTTTCCCCCGCATTACCCGTCTTCTGACGGTGGATTACCTCGACATTACGTCTATGACGAAGCATTCCGGCCAACTTGTCGCCGCACGGGTGACGTGTTTCCAACAAAGATGGCACTGTACCGTCCCATCGCCGCAGCGGCCCTTGCAGTCGCACGCGCACCACCCGCTGCGGTGATCACGTGGAGGTTGTCCCCCACTCGAACCACCAGCTCTACCGGGCGGCACCATCCCTGCCCTCCCGGCTGACTCCGGCCGCACCCGCGCGGCCGTCGCAGAAGGAGTTCAGTGTGAATCGATCCTCCCGAAAGACCACCGGCGCAGGCGCGTTGACAGTCGGCGCCGCGATGATCGTGGCTGTTCTGACATCCGGTGTCGCCATCGCCGACGAGACTCCCGCCCAGGCCCCCGCCGAGGCCCGGGCCACCGCCGGCGCGCTGCCGGTGCAGCTGTCGCCGGAGCAGCGCGGTGAGTTGCTGGCCTCGGCGGACGCGTCGCTGGCGGAGACCGCCAGGTCGCTGAAGCTGGGGTCGAAGGAGGCACTGGTCGCCAGGGGCGTCACCAAGGACGCCGACGGCAGCGTGCACACCCGCTACGAGCGGACCTTCGACGGACTGCCGGTGCTCGGCGGCGACCTGGTCGTCCACACCGCCGCGGACGGCTCCACGAAGGGCGTCACCAAGGCCACCGAGGCGGACATCGCCGTCGACACCACCGCCAAGGAGAGCGCGGAGGCGGCGAAGGGCCTCGCGCTCGACAGCGCCGGCAGCGCGAAGGTCGCGGAGCCGGCGGCCGACAGCGCCCGCAAGGTGGTCTGGGCCGCGTCCGGCACCCCGCGCCTCGCGTGGGAGACGGTGGTCACCGGCACGCAGGAGGACGGCACGCCGTCCGAGCTGCACGTCATCACCGACGCCAACTCCGGCAAGAAGATCTTCGAGTACCAGGGCGTCGAGACCGGCGTCGGCAACAGCAAGTACTCGGGCCAGGTCACCATCGGCACCTCGGCGGCGGCCGGCGGCGGCTTCGCGTTGACCGACAACACCCGCGGCGGCCACAGCACCTACGACCTGAACGGCACCAGCTCCACCAAGAAGCTGTTCACCAATCCGACCGACACCTGGGGCGACGGCACCGTCGCCAACCGGCAGACCGCCGCCGTGGACGCCGCCTACGGCGCCCAACTCACCTGGGACTACTACAAGAACGTCCACGGCCGCAACGGCATCAAGGACGACGGCGTCGGCGCCTACACCCGGGTCCACTACGGCAACAACTACGTCAACGCGTTCTGGTCCGACAGCTGCTTCTGCATGACCTACGGCGACGGCGCGGGCAACGTCAAGCCGCTGACCTCCATCGACGTCGGCGCCCACGAGATGACCCACGGCGTCACCTCGGCCACCGCGAACCTGGTCTACAGCGGTGAGTCCGGCGGCCTGAACGAGGCCACCTCGGACATCATGGCCGCCGCCATCGAGTTCTGGGCCGACAACCCCGAGGACAAGGGCGATTACCTGGTCGGCGAGAAGATCGACATCAGGGGCGACGGGAGTCCGCTGCGCTACATGGACAAGCCCTCCAAGGACGGTCGCTCCAGGGACTACTGGTCGTCCGACCTCGGCTCCGTCGACGTGCACTACTCCTCCGGCCCGGCCAACCACTGGTTCTACCTGGCCTCCGAGGGCAGCGGCAGCAAGACCGTCAACGGCGTGGCCTACGACTCCCCGACCTCCGACGGCCTGCCGGTGACCGGCATCGGCCGGGACGCGGCCGCCAAGATCTGGTACCGGGCGCTGACCACCTACATGACCTCGTCGACCAACTACGCGGCGGCCCGCACCGCCACCCTGCAGGCCGCCGCCGACCTGTACGGGCCGACCAGCGCGACCTACATGAACACCGCCAACGCCTGGGCGGCCATCAACGTCGGCCCGCGCGTCGTCGACGGCCTCCTGCTGGACCCCGTCGCCAGCCAGATCACCGCGATCGGCGCCCCCGCCGATCTCCAGATCAAGGCCGCCAACTTCAACCCCGGCATCGTCACCTACCACGCGACCGGCCTCCCCGAGGGCCTGACGCTCCACCCGGTCACCGGCCGCGTCACCGGCGTTCCGGCCCTCACCGGCACGTACACGGTCACCGTCACCGCCAAGGCCTCCCACCACAGCAGCCTCGCGACGACGTTCACCTGGAAGGTCTCCCGGGGCATCTTCGCGAACACCACCCCCGTGTCGATTCCGGACGGGGGCCCTGCGATCTTCTCGGACATCGTCATCGACCGGATTCCGGGCCGGGCGCCGAGCGACCTCAAGGTGGGCGTGGACATCAAGCACACCTGGCGCGGTGACCTGGTCGTCGACCTGGTCGGCCCGGACGGCACGGTGTACTCGCTGAAGAAGAGCAACCTCGGCGACTCGGGCGACAACGTCATCGAGACCTACACGGTCGACGCCTCCGCCCAGCTCGCCAACGGCACCTGGCGGCTCCGGGTGCAGGACATGTACCGCACCGACTCGGGCCGCATCGACGGCTGGAAGCTCATCTTCTGACCGTGTCGGCACTGAGCACCGGGCACCGGGCACTGAGCACCGGGCACCGGGCACTGAGCACTGAGCACTGAGCACTGACCTCTGAGGTGATCCGGTCGGCGAAGGCACTCACTTCGCCGACCGGATCACCTCTTGGCCGTGCGGCACGGTCCGTCGCCAGGCTCCGGACCACCCCGGCTGGAACCGGCGCCGCCGTCGCCCGCGGTTCGAACGCGCTGAATATTTTCGCAAGATGTTTCTGTTATTGCCGGTCGTCCCGCGTGCTCTCCGGAGTGTCGGAAGGCCCGGACCCCTTCACCACAGGGTCCGGGTCGTCGCACGAGGAAAGGAACGCGATGGGACACCGGAGCACCGAGCTTCGCCGGCGCAAGCGCCGCAGGCTCACCCGCAGGAGCGCACTGGTCGCCGCGGCGGTGGCGGCAGGGCTGCTGGCGGGAACGCTCGGCATCCGCACCGCGCTGGAGCCGGCGGCCCTGAACGGCGCCGTCACGGCCGCGGCCGACGGGGTCGACGGTTCGGGGACGCAGGCCGGGCTGGTCGGCTACGACGGCGGACCGGGGGAGACCGGCACCGCCGAGGGGGCCACCCAGGCGCCCGCCCCGAAGCGGGACCAGAAGGCCGCGCCGCTCAAGGCGATACCCAAGGACGAGCCCGAACGCGGCCTGGTCTACGCCGGATTGAGCCTGCCGGGCAGCGACCGCTGCGGCGGCACGCTGGAGGTCACCGGCAGCACCCAGTGCAGCCACGGCCCGGACGTGCCGCCCAAGGGCGTGGACATCCGCCAGGACGTCCCGCCGGTCGCGGCCCCGGCCGCTCGGACGCCCGCGCTCACCCCCGCGGCCGGAGCCCAGGCACCCGCCGCCGCCGACCTGCTGAAGGGCTCCACGCCCGTCCTGGACGCCACGCAGAAGGCACTGCTCGGCGGCGCCGGCACCGCCGCGGACGCTGCCCCGGCCGGAGCGGCCGTGCCCGCCGGGTCGAAGCTGGTCTGCGAGGGCGACGGCAGCAGCGGCAACCGCGTCCAGGTGGTGTACGTCCACGGCCCGGGCAACGACCGCTTCGCCCAGTACCTTGCCTCGTTCAAGAAGTGGTCCGCCGACGTCGACGTCATCTACAACGCCAGCGCCGCGGAGACCGGCGGCGAACGGCACGTCCGCTTCGTCACCGAGTCCGACTGCAGCGCCTCGGTGCTGAACGTGCAGATCTCCGACGCCGAGATCCAGGACTTCAACGCGAGCAACCGGGCCCTCGCCGCGCAGGGGTTCAACCGCAAGGACCGCAAGTACATGATGTTCACCGACGCCAAGGTGTACTGCGGGATCGGCACGTTCGCCGGCGACGAGCGCCCCGGCCAGGACAACCTGAGCAACTTCGGTCCCTCGTACGGCCGGACCGACTCCGGGTGCTGGAGCGGCAGCACCGCCGCCCACGAACTCGGCCACAACCTGGGCGCGGTGAACAACAGCGCGCCCAACTCCAGCAAGGCCGGGCACTGCGTCGACGAGTGGGACGTGATGTGCTATTCGGACGCCCCCGACTACCCGCAGATGCGGACCGTCTGCCCGGACCGCGCCCATGACGACCGGCTCGACTGCAACCACGACGACTACTACAGCACCTCCCCGTCGCCGGGCAGTTACCTCACCACGCACTGGAACGTCGCCAACAACCGCTTCCTCATCGCCGGTGGCGGCAGCGGCCCCGACCCGACGCCCACCCCGCCTCCGACCGGCACGCCGACCCGCACGCCCTCGCCGTCCCCGACGCCCACCGGCAGCACCACCCCCACGCCGACCGGCTCCCCGTCGCCGACCGCGACCGCGACCCCGACCGCGACCCCCACTCCAACTGCGACCCCCACGGCGGGCAACACCGGCCCCGCGGTGGGCGTCAGCCAGGTCACCCAGAACTCCGCCGTGCTCAGCTGGACCGCCGTACCCGCCGCGGCCGGCTACGACGTCCTGCTGAACGGCCAGGCGATCGGCACCGTCCGCTCGACGGTGGTCGGCGTGGTCCGCCTCGCCCCCGGCACCTCGTACACCGTGGCCGTGGCCGTCCGCGACGCCGCCGGAGCGGTCGGCAAGCCCGGTCGCACCGCCACCTTCCGCACGGTCACCGACGCCGGCCGCCCGCAGCCGGGCACGCGCTACACGATGGTCAACGGACTGACCGGGCAGGCCGCCGACCTGTGGGGCAGCTCGATGAACGACGGGACCGTGGCCATCGCCTACCAGCGCACCGGCTACGCCAACCAGAAGTGGCAGTTCGAGGACGCCGGGAACGGCGCGGTGCGGATCAAGTCCGCGCGCTCCGGCAAGTGCCTGCAACTCGGCGGCGCCCCGGTGGCCGGTCAGTACGTCGCCCAGCAGCCGTGTTCCGACGCGGCCGCGCAGAAGTGGCAGCTCAACGCCGTCGAGGGCGGGTTCACCGTCACCGCGGACGGCGGCTCGCTCGTGCTGGGGCTCAGCACTCGCTGGTACTACGGCGGTTGGCTGCTGGAGCTGCAGCAGGCGAACGGCCGGCCGCAGCAGAACTGGTCGCTCCTGAAGGCCACGTAAGCAGGCACCTCCGACCGACCGCGGGCCGCGCGCCCGAGGACCGTGGCCCGGCTGCCCGGCTGCCCGGTGCCACGGTCCCGCACGTCGCCCGGCCCGCGCGCCGGGCGCGGCCACCCGTGCCGGCGCGGCCGCGCCCGACGCCCCCGTTTCCCGCACCCGACCTCCCACACCGCTCCGAGGAACACCCGCCAT
The DNA here is from genome assembly GCF_053612025.1 of Kitasatospora sp. NPDC054768. Taxonomy (NCBI): domain Bacteria; kingdom Bacillati; phylum Actinomycetota; class Actinomycetes; order Kitasatosporales; family Streptomycetaceae; genus Kitasatospora; species Kitasatospora sp. NPDC054768. The sequence goes on along the minus strand of NZ_JBSHBN010000285.1, from coordinate 289 downwards.
GCGAACCCGCCCGCTCCTCGCCGCCTGTGCCCTCGCGGCGGCCGCCGTCCTGCCCACCGCCGCACCGGCCGGTGCCCACGGCGACAGCGTCCACCTGGACGTCACCGGCCAGCAGAACGGTCGCGTCAGCACCGTCGCCACCTGGGAGAACGACCACGACCCGGTCACCGAGGAGTTCGCCGGCACGCTCTCCGCCACCGCGGCGGACGGCCGGACGGTGGGCCCCTGGCGACTGGTCGGCGTCCCGGGCCGCCCGGGGACGTACACCACCCGGGAGATCCTGCCCGCC
>NZ_JBSHBN010000284.1:0-5725 GCF_053612025.1 Kitasatospora sp. NPDC054768 | reverse complement strand
GTCCGGGCACCTGTGCGTCCGGGCGGAAGGGACCGAAAAGGGCCCGGCGGAAAGGACCGGAACACCGGATCCGCATTCGAACCGGCGTTCCCGGAAATGCATTCCCCGGGGCATTCGAAAAAGCGTGCAATTGACCCCGGCGCCATTTCTGGATGGGATGTTGACTTCCCTTCCGAAGGGCTCCCACCGCCATGCCTGTGCTCACGCGGCTGGTCCTGCCGCACGCCGCCCCCCGGGTGACCGCCGGCCGCCCCGCCGAGGACGAGGACGTCGTCTTCGGGCTGCTGCGCGCCCACTGGCACGGCCGCGGCCTGGAGCTCACCGGCTTCGCCCGCCCGAAGGGCCAGGACACCGCCCGCCCCGGCTCCGCCTGGACCTGGCTGACCCTGCGCCACCAGAACCGGTCCCAGCCGCCGCTGCACCTGCGCTCCCGCCCCCGCCGGATGCCCGAGGTCACCGACGACAGCGCCCAGCCCGAGCACAACCACGACTGGTCCGGCTTCACCGCGCTGATAGCACCCGGCCGGCTGCGCCGCGGGGACCACTGGCTGCTCGGCGACTGGCGGATCGAGGCCACGCTCTTCACCCGCCCCCGCCCCGCCCGGGTGCGCCGCCGGTACGGCGCCCTCGCCCCGCACTGGTGCGGCTCCGGCGAGTACCCGCCGGCCCACTGGGTGGACGACGGCGTCCGGCTCCAGCCGTTCTTCGCCGACGGCCGGCTGCGGCTGCGGCTGGAGCGCCCGGCCGTCCGGATCACCCGCGCCGCCCCCGCCCCCGACGGCCTGGACCTGGGCGGGGTCGCCGACGCCTGCCCCTCCGGCACCGTGCTGCGGCTGCGCCACCGGGAGAGCGACGCGGTGGTCGAGCAGCCGCTCGCCCGCACCGGCAACACCTTCACCGTCCGGGTGCCGTACCGGCCGTTCACTGCCGACGGGCGGGGCAGCGGCAGGCTGGAACACTGGGACGCCGAACTGCTGCGCCCCGACGGCGGCACCGAACAGCTCTGCCTCGACGAGCGCGGCGGCCCGGTGGCCGGCCAGCACCCGCTGCCCGGTGTCCCGGACCGGGTGCTCTACCTCAAGCACCTCGCCGACGGCCGGCTCCAGCTCTGCGTCCAGCCCGCGGCCGGCCTGGTCGACCGGATCGCCGTACGGGACGGCGGCTTCGAACTGTCCGGCCGCTGCCCGGACCCGGCCGCGGACCGGCTGCAGCTGGTGCTGCGGCACGCCGGCTCCGCGAGCGAGGTCCGCACCCCGGTCGCCACCGGCCCGGACGGCCGCTTCCGGGTCCGGGTGCCCGCCGCCCGGACCGGCTCGGACGGCGTCGCGCTGCCGCTGCGCAAGGGCGTCTGGGAGGCCGCCCTGGAGCCGGTCGCCCGCCCCGGGGACGCCCGGCCGCTGCTCGCCGCCCCCGCCGCGCTGTCCGCCGTCCCCGCCGCCACCACCGCCGGCGGCAAGCGGGTCCTGCTGCAGCGCCGGTGGCACGACACCCTGGTGGTGGACTCCACGCCGGTGCTCACCGCCGCCGAGCGCAGCGCCTGGACGCAGCGCCGGCTGCGCACCGAGCGCTACCCGGCCGCCCGCCGCGCGCCACTGCGCGAGGCGGTGCTGTACGACGTGTTCGGCGGCCGCGGCTATGCCGACTCCCCACGCGCGGTGCACACCGAACTCGTGCGCCGCAACGCCCGGTTGGAGCACCTGTGGGTGGTCGACGACGCCCAGGCCGTGGTGCCGCCCGGGATCGTCCCGGTGCGCAGCTGGAGCCCGGAGTGGTACCGCGCGCTGGCCACCTGCCGGTACCTGGTCGGCAACACCCACTTCCCGGACTTCCTGGAGCGCCGTCCCGGCCAGGTCATCGTGCAGACCTGGCACGGCTCCCTGCTGAAGCGGATCGCCCACGACGTCGAGAGCCCCTGGCTGGCCGACCGCGGCTACCTGGCGGCGCTCGACCGGGAGACGCCGCAGTGGAGCCTGCTGCTCTCCCCCAGCCCGTTCGCCACCCCGATCCTGCGGCGCGCCTTCCGCTACGCCGGCGAGCTGCTGGAGTCCGGGTACCCGCGCAACGACGTGCTCGCCCGACCGGACCCGCGGACCGTCGCCGCCGTCCGCCGCCGGCTCGGCGTTCCCGAGGGCCGGCGGATCGTGCTGTACGCACCGACCTGGCGCGAGGACCAGCAGCGCGGCGACGGCGAGGGCTTCCGGCTCGACCTGCGGCTGGACCTCGACCACGCCCGGCGCCTGCTCGGGCCGGACCACGTGCTGCTGGTCCGCCCGCACGCGCACGTGCGCGAACCGCTGCCCGGCGCCGGCGACGGCTTCCTGTACGACTGCGGGGACTACCCCGACCCGCAGGAACTGCTGCTGGTCGCGGACGTCCTGGTGACCGACTACTCGTCGATCATGTTCGACTTCGCCATCACCGGCCGTCCGATGTACTTCTTCACCTACGACCTGGAGCACTACCGCGACACCCTGCGCGGCTTCTCCTTCGACTTCGAGGCGAACGCCCCCGGCCCGCTGGTGCCGACCTCGGCCGAACTGCTCGGCGCGCTGCGCGGACTCGCCGACGGCGACGGCGGACCGCCGCCCGACTACGCCGAGCGCTACCGGCGCTTCCGGGCCGAGCACTGCGCCCTGGACGACGGCCGCGCGGCCCGCCGGGTGGTCGACCGGATGCTCGAACTCGGCGGCCGGGGAGGCCGGGCGGCGGGGCTAGGCTGCGCGGCGGGGCCAGGAGACGCCCCGGTTCACCCGAACGGGTAGCTCCGCCAGGGCCGCCAGACCTCGTCCGCGCCGAACCGGGAGAGGCCGAAGCCCTCCACCGGGAAGTCCGCCCGGAAGTCGCGCGCCTGCTCGTACGCCTGGTCCAGCACGTCGTCCGACAGTCCGTGGGCGACCGTCACGTGCGGGTGGTACGGGAAGGCCAGCTCGCGGGCCAGCGGGCCGGAGCGGATGTCCGCCTCCAGCAGCCGGCACTCCTGGGCGCCCTCCTCGACCCGGACGTACACCACCGGGGAGACCGGGCGGAAGGTCCCGCTGCCGTGCAGCAGCATCCGGAACGGGCGGTGCGCGGCCGCCACCGCCGCCAGGTGCTCCTCGATCTTCGGCAGCGCCTCGGCGGGCACCTCGGTCGGCGGCAGCAGGGTGACGTGGGTGGGTATCGACCGGGCCAGCGGATCGCCGTGCCCGGCCCGGGCGTCCTGGACCGCCGTGCCGTACGGGTCCGGGACGCTCACGGACACGCCGATGGTGACGACCTCGGGGAGGTCGCCACCACCGGGCAGGTGCGTGAGGGGAGTCACCGCTTGGCGGCCGGAAGGAAGCCGATCCGGTCGTACACCGTCTCCAGCGTCACCGACGCCACCGCGCGCGCCTTCTCGGCGCCGATCGCCAGCACCCGGTCCAGCTCCGCCGGGTCGTCCAGGAACACCCGGGTGCGCTCCTGGAAGGGGGTGACCCACTCGGTGAACAGCTCGGCCAGCTCGGTCTTCAGGGCGCCGTACATCTTGCCCTCGAAGTGCTCGACCAGCTGGTCCACCGACCGGCCGCTGAGCGCGGAGTGGATGCGCAGCAGGTTGGAGACGCCCGGCTTCTCCTCCTCGTCGTAGGAGACGACGGTGCCGGTGTCAGTGACGGCGCTCTTGAACTTCTTGGCGCTGACCTTCGACTCGTCCAGCAGGCTGACCAGGCCCTTGGCCGAGGAGGCCGACTTGCTCATCTTGATGCCCGGGTCCTGGAGGTCCATGATCTTCGCCGTCTCCTTGAGGATGTACGGCTTCGGGATCGTGAACGTGGGGGCGTAGCGCGAGTTGAACCGCTCGGCGATGTCGCGGGTGATCTCCACGTGCTGGCGCTGGTCCTCGCCGACCGGGACGGCGTCCGCCTGGTAGAGCAGGATGTCCGCGATCTGGAGGATCGGGTAGGTGAACAGGCCGACCGTGGTGCCCTCGGAGCCGTACCGGGAGGACTTGTCCTTGAACTGGGTCATCCGCGAGGCCTCGCCGAAGCCGGTGAGGCAGTTCATCACCCAGGCGAGCTGGGCGTGCTCGGGCACGTGCGACTGGACGAAGAGCGTGCAGTGGTCCGGGTCCAGGCCCGCGCCGAGCAGCTGGGCGGCGGAGATCCGGGTGTTCTCGCGCAGCGTCGCCGGGTCCTGCGGCACCGTGATCGCGTGCAGGTCGACGACCATGTAGAAGGCGTCGTTCTCCTTCTGCAGGTCGACCCACTGGCGCACCGCGCCCAGGTAGTTGCCGAGGTGGAACGAGCCGGAAGTGGGCTGGATGCCGGAGAGCACCCGGGGACGGTCCTTGGCCGGACCGGTGACCGCTGCGTTGACCATGCGCGCCATTGTTCCAGTTCCACCGCTCGCTCAGGAAACCTCCGCCCCCGGAGGTTCGGCCAGTGTGACCGCACTCACCCCGACCCGGGCGATCCGCCGGCCCTCGACCTTGGCCACCGTCAGCAGCACCCCGCCGCCGCCCGCGACCGGAACGCGCACCTGGTCGCCGTCCCGGGGCAGCCGGCCGAGCGCGGCGACCAGGCAGCCCGCCACCGTCTCGTACGGACCCTCGGGCAGGGTGACGCCGGTCTCCTCGGCGAAGTCGCCGAGGTTGAGCAGGCCGTCCAGCTCGACGCCGCCGCCGGCCAGCCGGCGGGTGGGGGCGGCCTCCGGGCGGTCGTACTCGTCCCGGATCTCGCCGATCACCTCCTCGACCAGGTCCTCCAGGGTGACGATCCCGGCGGTGCCGCCGTACTCGTCCACCACGATGGCCAGGTGGTGGCCCTCCCGGCGCATCTCGCCCATCGCCTCCAGCACCAGCTTGGTGCCGGGCAGCAGCTTGACCGGGCGGGCCAGGTCGCGGACCTTGACGGCCTGCTCGCCGCGCGCGCCGTACAGGTCGCGGACGTGGACGAAGCCGACCACCGCGTCGGCGCTGCCCTCGACCACCGGGTAGCGCGAGTGCGGGGAGGTGTCGGCCTGGTGCCGCACGGCGGCCAGCGGGCGCTCGGCGTCGAGGAAGGTCACCTCGGTGCGCGGGACCATCACCTCGCGCAGCTGACGCTCTCCGGCGGAGAACACATCGGCGATCAACGCCCGTTCGTCGCTTCCGAGTTCGGTGTTGGCGGCGACCAGGCCGCGCAGTTCCTCGGAGCTCATCGAGCCGCGGCCCGCCGCCGGGTCGCCGCCGAGCAACCGGACCATCAGGTTGGTGGAGTGGCCGAGCAGCCAGATCACCGGCCGCAGCACCACCGACATCACGTCCACCACCGGGGCGGCGATGACCGAGATGGACGCGGCGCGCTGCAGGCCGATCCGCTTGGGGGTCAGCTCGCCCAGCACCAGCGAGGCGTAGCTGATCACCAGGGTGAGGCCGACCAGGGCCACCGCGTCGGCCACGCCCGCGGACAGCCCGGCCCGGACGAACAGCGGTGCGACCTTGCCGGACAGGGTGTCCGCGCCGAAGGCGGCCGACAGGAAGCCCATGCAGGTCACCCCGACCTGGACGGCGGCCAGGAAGCGGTTGGGGTCGGCCGCCAGGTGCGCGGCACGCGCCGCGCGCCGCGTGCCGAGCCCCTCCAGCGTCCGGATCTGGCCCTCGCGCAGCGAGATCAGCGAGATCTCGGCGACGTTGAACAACCCGCCCAGCAGGATGAAGACGAGGACGAGCGCGGCGTCCCCGAGTGTTTCGTTCACAGCGGGCCAGTGTAGGACCGCCGCTGCCGCG
>NZ_JBSHBN010000283.1:0-5789 GCF_053612025.1 Kitasatospora sp. NPDC054768 | reverse complement strand
GGCGTGAGCCGCGGGACTTCGCCGACTACGCCCGCGAGGCCGCCGCCTCCGGCGTGTGGAACGCGTGAGCCGACCCGTCCGGGCGGCTCCGACCGGCCGCCTGCGGGCGGGCGTTGGTCGATAATCCGAACGGACTCTGGAGGTCTGGTCATGACGGACGGTACGACGATCTGGTCGACCGAGCACGGGCTCCGCGCCCTGCCCGAGCAGCTCAAGGGCTTCGGCCTGATGCACGTGGCGATGCGCCGGGACGCGGCACGGCTGACCGCCGTGGCGCAGCGCGGCGCGGCGGGCTCCTCCGCGGCGCTCGCGGAGTGGTTCGGGCGGCTGCGCTCGGTGATCGACTGGCACCACCACAGCGAGGACGAGATCCTCTGGCCGTACCTGCGCGGCCGGGTGGCGGGCTTCGACGGCAGCGGGGTCCTGGAGGAGGACCACGAGGCGCTGGACGCCTCGATGCGGCGGGTGGCCGGGGTGCTGGGCTCCGGCCTGCGGGCCGAACTCCCCGAGGCGGCCCGGGCGTTCGAGAGCCTGGTGCGCGAGCACCTGCGGCACGAGGAGCCGGTGGTCTTCCCGGCACTGGCCGGCCTGTCGGTGGACGAGTACCTGCGGGTCGAGCGCCGGATCATCGGGAGCGCGCCGACCCAGGTGATGACCTACCTCCAGCCCTGGATGTTCGACGGCGCGGACGCGGCCTCGGTCCGGGCGGTCTCGGCGACCATCCCGGCCCCGGTGCGGCTGCTCGGTCGGACGGTCCTGGACCGGCGGTACCGGCGCGGCCTGGACCCGGTGCTCTGAGGAGGCCGGGAACCTCGCCCCTCGGCCCCGGGCGCGGCACCGCGGCACGCGGCACGTGCCCCGCCGGGGAACGGGGTTCCGGTTGTCGCGGTTTCGTTGCGCGGCTCGCCGCACGGTGGGCGGTGTCGAGTGTTCCACGTTCGCCGGCGCCGCACTGCGCGGAGCCGGAAGAGTGAGAGGGTCCTGAGATGCGTTCGGATCAGACCGCGGTTCCGCTGTCGTACACGGCGCCGTCTGCCATCGGGGGTGCGGGGGTGGGGAGTTCCGTGCAGAGCGTCGGACAGAGCCGGGCCGCGGGTCCGCTGCTGGCGGGTGCCACCGTCGCGATGGGCCTGATGGCCGGGCTGTTCTTCGCCTTCGACGTGTCGGTGATGCCGGGCCTGGCGGCCGGGGACGACCCTACCTACGTGACGGCGATGCAGCACATCAACAAGTCGATCGAGAACGGGCTGTTCGGCCTGGTCTTCGTCGGCGCCTTCGCGGCGACCGGCCTGGCGGCCTGGCTGCTGCACAAGGCCGGCCGGCGCCGGGCGGCGCTGTGGGCGGCCCTGGCGACGGCGCTGTACGTGGTGGCGCTGATCGTCACCATGGGCGTCAACATCCCGCTCAACAACGAGCTGGCGGCGGCCGGCGACCCGTCGCAGATCCACGACTTCGCCGCCGTGCGGGCCAGGTTCGCGGACAGTTGGGTGCCGGCGAACATGCTCCGCACGGCGCTCTGCACGGGCGGGCTGCTCGCCCTGACCCGCTCCCTGGTGCTGCACGGCCGCGGCGCCCGCTGAGCCCCGCCCGTCCCGCGTACCGCCGCTGTGCCCGTCCGCCTCGTGCGGGCGGGCACACGCGCGTTCCCGGGCCGTGCGTCCGCCCCTGCCCACGGGCCGTCGGACCCGGTAGGTGCGCGGGGGCGTGCGCCGGTGCGCCGGGTCGGTGCGTTCTCCCAATTCACTTGGTGAGACCCCGAGTTGGCGAACCGGCCGGATGTGGTGGAGCATAGGCCGGGCCCGGTCTGTTGCGGTGCGCTTGCGCCGCGGCCGAGGCGCCGTTCGACTGCTGGGGGAGGAGGCGGTTCCGGTGAATCCGGCGGAACGTCCGTTTCTGGTCCGGGGGAAGGCGGTCCCCCTGGCCAGATACCTGGCGGAGGCGGACATCGAGGGCCTGGTGGCCTGCTCGTGCATCGGGAACGAAGTCAGCATCGACCTCGCGGACACCAGGATCCTGGTGAGCCTGGTCGACGTCGCCGACGTGGTGCGGCTCAACTTCGACATGGTCCAGGACGGCCCGGCCAAGCCCCGCTCCTGGTCGCGCCGGCTGCCCGCCGGCACCGGCCCGCGCGAGATCGCGTCCCGGATAGCGCTGGACGTGCGGGCCCTGGAACGCGAACTCGCGCCGCTGCGGCTGCGCCCGCCCCGGGCGACGCCGACGGTGACGCCGCCGCGGCAACACCGTCCGGGCTGACCACCCGGCGGGCGGGAACCGGCCCGGGTCCGGCGGCGGAGGCGCTGCCGGGCCCGGGCTCCGCGCTGTCCCGGTCGGGCCGGCGGCCCCATGGGGAGCGGAAGTCGCTTCCGGCCATCCGGAGTTCGCCCTCCCACTTGTCGCGCGTAGAAACGTTCTTCCGCCGTACGTCTGGCCGTTGCCCGATGCGCCCGGTAGGGATCTGGTGGCGCTGTTAGAACCGCAGCGCCCGACCTTTCTTGTCCGTGGTCACACCGCCGGGCCACGAGCCCGGACGGTGGTCAGGAGGAGCCTCATGCGGAGCACCTTGAATCCCCGGATCACCCCGAGAGCGGCGCGAGTGCGGCGCCGGACGCCGGCGGCGGTCTCCGCCGCGGCCGTGGTGGCGGCGCTGGTGGCGCTGCCCGGCGGCGTTGCGCAGGCGGCGTCGCCCGACATCGTGATCAGCCAGGTGTACGGCGGTGGCGGCAACTCCGGTGCCCCGTACGCCAACGACTTCGTCGAGCTGTACAACCGCGGCACCACGCCGGTGTCGGTCACCGGCTGGACGGTGCAGTACGCCTCGGCCACCGGGTCCAGCTGGTCGCGGACCACCCTCTCCGGGACGATCGCGCCCGGCCACTACTTCCTCGTCCAGGAGGCCGCCGGGGCCGGCACCGGCGCCGCGCTGCCGACGGCGGACGCCACCGGCACGATCGCGATGTCCGCGACCTCCGGCAAGATCGTCCTCGTCACCAACGGCACGGCGCTGACCTGCGCCACCGGCTGTGCGACCCAGTCCGGGGTGAAGGACTTCGTCGGCTACGGCAGCGGCGCCGGCTCCGCCGAGGGCTCGCCGACCGGCAACCTGTCGAACGGCACCGCGGCCCTGCGCGCGGGCGGCGGCGCCACCGACACCGACAACAACGCGACGGACTTCGCGATCGGCTCGCCCGCGCCGCGCAACTCCTCCACCGGCGGGGGCGGAAACCCCGGCGGCACCCGCATCCACGACATCCAGGGCGCCGCCCGGGTCTCCCCGCTGGCCGGCAGCGCGGTCAGCGCCGTGCCCGGCGTGGTGACGGCCGTCGGCCCCAACGGCTTCTGGTACCAGGACCCGCAGCCCGACAACGACCCCGGCACCAGCGAGGGCGTCTACGTCTACACCTCCGGCGCGCCCTCGGTCGCGGTCGGGGACTCGGTCACGGTGAGTGCCACCGTCAGCCAGTTCCGCCCGGGCGGCACCGGCGGCACCACCAACCTGTCGATCACCGAACTGACCGCGCCCGCCGTCACGGTGGTCGCCCACAACGCGCCGCTGCCCGCCGCCACCCTGGTCGGCCAGGGCGGGCGGGTGCCCCCGTCCGCGGTCATCTCCGGCGTCACCTCCGGCGACGTCGAGACCGCGGGGAACTACCAGCCCGCCACCGACGGCCTGGACTTCTGGGAGTCCCTGGAGGGCATGCGGGTCGAGATCGACGACGCGGCCGTGGTCGGCCCGACCAACAAGTACGGCGAGCTCTCCGTCGTCCCGCAGGGCAGCGGCACCCGCACCAACCGGGGCGGCATCCTGCTGCAGGCGAACGACGGCAACCCGGAGCGGGTCGTCCTCGGGAAGGCGCTCGCCCCCACCCCGACCGCCAACGTCGGCGACACCCTGACCGGCGCCACCGTCGGCGTGCTCGACTACGCCTTCGGCAACTTCACCCTCCAGGTCACCGCGACCCCGACGGTCACTGCCGGCACCACCACCCCCGAGGTCACCGCCGCGCCGACGGCCGGCCAGCTCGCCGTCGCGACCTTCAACGTGGAGAACCTCGCCCCGTCCGACCCGCAGAGCAAGTTCGACGGCCTCGCGGCGGGCATCGTCACCAACCTGCGCTCGCCCGACCTGGTCGCCCTGGAGGAGATCCAGGACAACAGCGGCGCCACCAGCGACGGCACGGTGAGCGCCACCCAGACCCTGGCCAAGCTCACCGCGGCCGTCACCGCGGCCGGCGGCCCCTCCTACTCCTACCGCGAGATCGACCCGGTGGACGGCCAGGACGGCGGGCAGCCCGGCGGCAACATCCGCCAGGTGTTCCTGTACCGCACCGACCGCGGCCTCTCCTTCACCGACCGCCCCGGCGCCGGCTCCACCACCGCCGACTCCGTGGTGAACGCGGGCGGCACGCCGCAGCTGGCCTACTCGCCCGGACGGATCGACCCGGCCAACGCGGCGTTCAACTCCAGCCGCAAGCCGCTGGCCGGAGAGTTCCGCTGGAACGGCAAGCCGGTCTTCGTGATCGCCAACCACTTCAACTCCAAGGGCGGCGACCAGCCCCTCTTCGGCCGCTACCAGCAGCCGGCCCGCCCCTCGGAGAGCCAGCGCCACGACCAGGCGACCGTGGTGAAGGACTTCACCGACCGGATCCTGGCCGTGGACCCGAAGGCCTCGGTCATCGTGCTCGGCGACCTCAACGACTTCGAGTTCTCCCAGACCGCCGACATCCTCACCGCCGGCGGCTCGCTCACCGACCTGCCGCGCACCCTGCCGCTGCCCGAGCGCTACACCTACGTGTACGAGGGCAACTCGCAGGTGCTGGACCACATCCTGATCTCCGGCGCGCTCGCGGCCACCGCGTACAGCTACGACATCGTGCACATCAACAGCGAGTTCAGCACGCAGCTCAGCGACCACGACCCGCAGGTGGTGCGGATCCCGCTGCCGTAGTGGGCCCGACGAACGGTGCCGGTCTCCCCGTGGTTGGGGGAGACCGGCACCGTTCGTCGGGGCGGGAACGCTAGCCGAGCAGCAGGAACTTGGTGGACGGGGTGTTCCGGTAGGTGCTGCAGTCGGTGTTCTGGGTGGTCGTGCTGTACGTGAAGCCGTAGGGGACGTCACAGGCCCAGAGGCCGCTGTACGGCTTGCGGAGGTGGAAGGCGTTGGACTGGCCGCCGCCCGTGGTGAGGTTGCAGGCGGTGCCCCAGACGAGGTAGTCGTAGGTGAACTCCGGGGTGCCCACGCAGGCGACCAGGCCGTCGACCGGCTTGCGCAGGTGGTACTGGTTGGACTGCACGCCGCTGATCTGGCTGCAGGCGAGACCCCAGGTGATGTTGTCGTAGACGAAGCCGGGCGTGCTCCGACAGGCCGTCAGGCCGTCGTAGGGGGTCCGCAGGTGGAACTGCGGCGAGTTCCAGCTGCCGCCGCCGCTGCAGCTGCGGTTCATCGACACCTGGTCGTAGACGTACCCGGCCGGGACCTCGCAGGCCCAGGAGCCGTCGAGGCTGGTGGTGGTGGCCTTCGCGGGGGTCGCGGCGACCGCGCCCGAGAGCAGGAGGGCGAGGGCGGCCAGTGCGGCGAGCAGCAGGCGGGCGAAGCGGGTGTGCGCGTGTGCGGTGGGCATGGTTCTCCCAGGGTCGTGGCCGGAGCCGAGGCTCGGCGCGGGAACAACGGGACATGCGGTACCGTGCGGGCCGGCAAAGGGAGTTGCGGCCCGTCGAAGGTTTTAGCACGGCGTCGTCACGGCCGCCTCACGAACCGCTCGACTCGGGTGGATGTTGTGAAGCCCCGACGG
>NZ_JBSHBN010000282.1:0-6066 GCF_053612025.1 Kitasatospora sp. NPDC054768 | reverse complement strand
GTATAAGAGACAGCCCGCCGGCCCACCGGCCGGCGGGCGCGGACCACCGGCGCGGCGCTCAGCCGGTGGACTGGACCTCGTACGGGGCCGGGTACCGCGTCTCGTACGGGGTCAGCACCAGCCGCACCACGTCCTCCAGGCGCCGCCGGGCGTCCCCGAGGGTGGTGCGGCCGGTCACCCAGGCGGTCAGCTCGCCCTGCCAGGCGTGGGCGACGATGTGCCGCACCAGGTCGCTCGCGGCGGCCGGCACCTCGGTCGTCACGGCTTGCAGGGCGGTGCTGTCGGCCCGGGCCATGCCTTGCAGGGCCTCGCTGGCGAACGGATCGGTGGAGGCGGCCACGGCCACCCTCAGCCGGGCGAGTTCGGGCTGCCGCTGGTAGGCCCGCATCCCGCCCCGGACGAACCGGACCGCCCGGTCGGTGGCCCCCGGCCCGGCTCTCGGCCCGCGCAGCTCGGCCACCAGGTCGGCCAGCAGGAGGCGATGCCACTCGGCGATCGCCGCCGCCAGGAGGTGGTCCTTGGAGGAGAAGTAGCGGTACGCCGTCCCCAGGGCGACTCCGGACCGCTCGCAGACCTGCTTCATCTGCATCCGCTCGACGCCGATCTCGTTCACCAGGGCGAGCGCGGCCGCGATCAGGCTTTCGCGGCGTTCGAGCTGACGCGGAGACATCGCCTCCACCGGCCGTGGTGACAGGTCAACCTTGGTCACCCGCACCATGATACGGGCCGGGGCCGCTCAGGAGTATGACGCCGTCCGGCCGCCTTCCGTTCGTCCTGGGGTCACCGGGGTACCGGGAGTGCCGGGTGTCACGAGGGGTCGCGGATCAGCGCCTCCTGGACGGCGGAGGCGACCAGTCGGCCGTCCAGGTCGTAGAACTCGCCGAGCGCCAGACCCCGGCCGTCCGAGGAGGACGGGCTGCGCTGGGCGAACAGCAGCCACTCGTCGGCCCGGAACGGGCGGTGGAACCACATCGCGTGGTCCAGCGAGGCCATCAGCAGCCGGGGCGGTTCGGTGCGCTGGAAGAAGTTCGGCTGCATGTTCAGCCCGGCGGTGGAGGCCAGGGTGAGGTCGGACAGGTAGGTCAGCGCGCCGGCGTGCAGCAGCGGGTCCCCGTCCGGCAGCGGCGAGGCGGTGCGCATCCAGACGAACTGCTGCAGCAGTCCGGGGACGGCCGCCGGCAGCCCCGGGGTGTCCGCCGGGACGAAGCGCACGTCGAGGTCGCGGAAGCCGCCGTCCGCGGCGAGCGCCCGGCGGACCTGCTCGGGCAGCCCGGCGACGGAGTTCGGCAGCGACTCCGGGCGGGGCAGCGTCGGGACCTCGCGCTGGCGGTCGGCGGCCGGCTCGGGGTGCTTGAAGGAGACCGAGAGGGTGAAGACCTCGTGCTCCTGCTGGAGCGCCGTCACCCGGCGGGTGGTGTAGGACGTGCCCTCGCGGACCCGCTCGACCAGGTAGTCGATCGGCCGGACGGGGGAGCCCGGCCGCAGGAAGTAGCCGTGCAGCGAGTGCACCGGGCGCCGGTCCGCGCAGGTGCGGCCGGCGGCGACGAGCGCCTGCGCGGCGACGTGGCCGCCGAAGGCGCGCATCGGGGCGCCGGCGTGGCAGCGACCCCGGAACGTGTTCTCGTTCAGCTGCTCGATCTCCAGCAGCCCGGCGAACGAGGTGGCCGGGCTGGGCTCCTGTTCGGCCGGGATGCGCTGTTCAGTCAGGTCTGTCACGGGCCAATAGTGGCAGAAGCCAACCGTGTGGCGATGTGACCCGGGTAACGTCCGGGTGCTCGGAAATCGAATAGAACACGTTTCATTTAAGCCAGTGGCCCACAGATCTGTCAGTGCCCTCACCTAGCGTGCCCGGCATGACGCAATCCGCACACGCGTACGCCTATCTGCGCCCGTCGGCCGTCCTGGACGGCGCCGACGGACGCAGCCTCGACCTGGCCACCTCCGGCGGCGCCACCCCGCTCGGATCCGCCGCCAACCCGCGCTTCTTCGCGGGCTTCCTGGCCGATCCGGCGCCGGCCGCCGCCGCGCTGCTCGCGGTCGCGGACGTCGCCGCCGCGCGCTACTACCAGCCGCAGCTGCGCGCCTCGCTCGACCCGGTGGTCACCGCCAACGGGGACCGGCTGCGCTTCGAGTCCTTCTCGGGCTGCTGCGGCGTCTACGCCCGGCTCGACGTGCTCCGGGCCGGGCTCGACGGGGACGAGATCGGCCACGGCACCACCAACGTGGACGTCAACAACCCGCTGCGGGAGGCGCTGACCAGGATCGGCCCCGCCGACCCGCTGCACCTCGCGGTCGGGCCGGACGCGCTGGAGGTCACCAGCTTCGACGGGCCGCTGGTCGAGAAGAAGGTCCCGCTGCCGGAGCGCTGGCTGCGCGGCTTCGCCGAGACCCAGGTCGTCGCCGCCGGCTTCGAGCCGCGCGCCGAGCTGCCCGCCGCCGAGGCGGTCCGGTTCCTTCGCTCGCTGCCGCGCGCCGGGCGCGGCGGGCGGGCCGGCGCCGGCTGGGTCGTCCCGGCCGGGACGACGCTGCGGCCGACCACCCGGCCGGTGCCCGGCGCGGTCTGCCTGCCCGGGCCCGAGCGGCTGGTGGCGCTCCAGCGGGTGCTGCGGCACGCGCTCGCCCTGCGGGTGTACGGGCCGGTCGCGGCCGGGGAGCCGACCGCCTCCGCCTGGGAGGCGGTGCTGCCCGGCATGCGGCTGACCCTGACGCTCTCACCCGACGCCTCCCGGGGCTTCTCCGGCGAGGGCGGGGTGCTCGACTCGCTCGCCACCGGGACGGCCGAGCGGGACGCCGAACTGATCGCGGTGCTGCTCGCCTGGGAGCCCCGGATCGAGGTCGGGGACCTCGCCGCCCAGTCCGGGCTGAGCCCCGAGCGGGTCCGCGCCGCGCTCACCCGGCTGGGCACCGCCGGGCAGATCGGCTACGACACCGCCGAGGCCGCCTACTTCCACCGGCAGCTCCCGTACGCCGCCGGGCGGGCCGAGGCGGCCAACCCCCGGCTGCGGGCCGCCCGGGCCCTGGTCGAGGCGGGCGCGGTCCGGCTGGAGGAGGGCGGGGCGACGGCCGTCGTCACGGTGGACGACCACATCCAGCGGGTGCGGACGGACGCGTCGGGGCGGCTCAGCTGCACCTGCCTGTGGTGGGGCAAGTACCGGGGCGGACGCGGGCCGTGCAAGCACGCGCTGGCGGTCGGGATGGTGCGGGAGTCGGCCGCGGGGGCGAAGGGGGCCGGAGCGTGAGCACGACGGCGGGTGCCGGCCGGCAGGGGCCGGTCGACGAACTGCTGACGGCCGTCCGGTCCGGACGGCTCGCGCGGATACCGGAGCTGCTGGCCGCCCTGGACCCGGCCCAGCGGCGGTCCGGCCTGGCCGCCCTCAAGGAGCTGCGCAAGGAGTTGCGGCAGGACTGGTCGCGGGAGGCGGCCGAGGCCAGGGGGCGACTGCTGGTGGCCGGGGCCGGCTGCCACGCCGGCCCGGCCGGCGCCGCCGTCTGGCTGGCCGGCAGCGACTTCGCCGACCGCCCGTGGGCCCGCAACTCCGTGCTGCACCAGGTCGTCGAGGCGCAGCCGGTGGAGTGGCAGGTCGAGGTGGTCACCCGGCTCGCCGCCCGGCCGGCGCGCAACCAGGGCTGGTCGATGTACCCGGTGATGGAGGCCGTGGTCCGGCGCACCGGCTGCGAGATGCCGCGCGGCGAGACCTTCGTCCGGGGCTGGATGGACCGCGTGAACGACTTCGGCAGCGGCGGCGCGCGCCCGACGCTGGCCGAGAAGCTGCGCCAGGACGCCTTCACCCCGGTGCTGCTGCCCGAGCTGCTCGAACTCGCTGACATCAGCTGGCCGCTGACGTTCCGGCACAGCCCGCGCCCCGGCGACATCTGGACCGAGGCGATCGGCGAACTGGCCGCGGCCGGCGTGGTCGACCGGACCGAACTGCTCGACCGCTGCCTGGCCCGGCTGCTGCGCGGCGGCAAACCGGGCGACCAGCGGGCCTTCCTGGAGGTGCTGCGGGCGCTCGACCCGACGCCGGCCGAGTACGCGGCCCGGGTGCGCGACCTGGTGGCGCTGCTGGACGGCCAGTCGGTACTCGCCGGGCACGCCCAGGAGGCGCTCGCCGGGCTGGACGAGGCCGGCCTGATCGAGCCCGACGTACTCCCCGAGGCCTCGGCGGTGGTGCTGTTCCGGACCGAGAAGAAGCTGGTCCGCGCCCAGCTGGCCTGGCTGGACAAGGCGGCCCGGCGCGCGCCCGACCGCTCCGGCCCGGTGGTGCTGGCCGCGGCCGAGGCCTTCGGGCACCCCGACGCGGCCCTCCAGGAACGGGCGCTGAACGTGGTGGCCCGGCACCTGAAGGCGGCGGGGGAGGCGGTGGTGGCGGAGCTGCGGACCGCCGCCGAGGTCCTGAACCCGGCCCACCACCGGCGCGCGGGCGACCTGCTCGGCGCGCCGGTCGGGGGTGACGAGGACGACCCGGACGCCGGGTGGAACGCCTTCCTCCCGCCGGCCCCCGAACCGCGCCCGCTCGGCGCCCCGATCGGCTCGGCGGTGGAACTCGCGGAGGAGCTGTCCGCCCTGCTCGCCTCGGGCGAGCCCGCCGTGGCGGACTTCGAGCGGGTGCTGGACGGGCTGGTCCGGCTCACCCACCTGGACCGGAAGGCGCTGGCCGAGGCGGTGGAGCCGGTCCGCCGGGTGCACCCGTGGCGCGGCACCAACAGTGGGGGTGACTGCATGCCCCGGGAGATCCTCTACGTGGTGGCCGCGGTGGCCGGAGAGACGCCGCCGTGGAAGGTCTGGGACTACCTCGGCCGCAAGGGCCGCTCCGTGCTGCGCGGAGCCCACACCACCGTGCACGGGGCCGTCCTCGCCGCCCGCTTGGAGGAGGCCGCCTGGCAGGTTGACCGGGCCCGGCTGCCGTACCTGCTCGCGACGCCGACCGACGCCACCGGCGCGATGGACGCGGCCGTGCTGGTCGAGCGGATCGCCGGGTACGAGGCGGCGGGCGTCACGCCGGGAAAGGCCGACCTGTCCCAGGCCCTGCTGCGGGTCGACGTGCGGGTGGAGGAGGCGGTGCTGAAGGCCGCCGAGGCGCTCACCTCCCCGGCCGGGCGGTGGCTGGCGCACTGGCTGCGCACCGGCGGCCTGCCCGGGCAGCCGTCCGAGCGGGTGCTGTTCGCGCCCGGCAAGGGGGTGCGGCGCACCAACGCGTACGGGGACCGCTGGTGGGAGGACGTCGAGCGGATCGCCGTCGCCCAGCCGGGCATCGGCGCCGGACCGAAGGGGCCGGGTGGCGAGCGGCTCACGGCCGAGCCGCTCGCCCTGCTGGACGGCACCGAGCCCAGCGTCGCCCGGGCCCGCAAGGTGTACGGCTGGACCTGGCGGCCCGTCGCGCACTGGTTCGCGATGCTCCCCTGGCACCGGGAGGAGCTGGCCGCGCGCTGGCTCGACCCCTTCGCCGAGGGCGCCGACCGGGACGAGCGCGGCGCCGCCCGCTACCTCCCGCTGCTCGCCGAGGCCGGCGGCCCGGCCGGGCTCGCGCTGCACCTCGCGCTGGCGTACGGCCTGGGCGCCCGGCACGCCGAGGACCGGACGGCGGCGGTGGACGCCCTGCTGGTGCTCGCCGCGCGCGGCGACCTGGACGGCGCGCTGCTCGGCCGTGAGCTGGGTGCCCTGGTGGCCTGCGGCACGGTGATGGCCGGCCGGCTCGGGGCGGCGCTCACCACGGCAGCGGAGACCGGCGCCCGGGCGACGGTCTGGTCGGTGCTCGCGGCGGCCCTGCCGGGCCTGCTGGGGGAGGCCGACCCGTCGACGCGCGGGCTGGGTGACCTGATCGCGCTGGCCACCGACTGCGCCCGGCGCACCGGGGCCCGCGGGCCGGTCGCCGAGGTGACGGCGACGGCCGAGCGCGGGGGATCGGGCCGGGTGGTCAAGGAGGCCCGGGCGCTGCGGGACGTGCTCGCGGGCTGAGGGGGTGGATGCCGGCCGGCGGTGGACGGGTGTCGGCTGCTGGCGGACAGATGTCGGCTGACAACTTTCAGCGAACAGATTTTGAAATCTGTTCGCTGAAAGTTGTCGTC
>NZ_JBSHBN010000281.1:0-6095 GCF_053612025.1 Kitasatospora sp. NPDC054768 | reverse complement strand
CACCGCCGCCGCGCCGCGGCCGGTCGCCGCCTCGATGAAGTCCACCGGGTCGGCGACCCGCGCCAGCAGCGCACGGGTGAAGTCCAGCGCCCCCTCGGCGGGCGGCGGGCCGCCGACGGCCGCGATCAGGTCGAGCAGGTGGACGGTCGCCTCCATCAGCGCCACCTCGCCGAGCGCGCCGACCGTCACGCTGCCGAGCAGCGGGTGCGCCACCGCGGCGCCCGGCGGAAGGTCCGCGAGGCCGTCCAGCGCGGCCGGCCCCTCGACGCCGAACCGGGCGATCAGCACGGCGGGTTCGGCCACCTGGGCGACCTGCTTCGCCGCCTCGGCGACCTGGTCGGCGGCAGTGTGGGCGATGCCGCCGGGCCGGTTGTAGACACGCAGGATGCCGGCCCCGTCCACCACCTCGGGCCACCCGTCCAGGACGGCCGCGCGCAGCCCGGTGAACATCTCCGGCACCGGTGCCACGTGCGCGTACAACTCCCGTACGGTCCACCCGGGCAGCCGGGTGGGCCGCTCCCAGTCCTCGGCGGCCAGGGCCGCGCCCCGCTCCGCCCAGGACACCCAGGCCTCCGCCAACAGCGCGCGCACCGGGTCGTTCTGACTGCTCATCGGCTCTCCTCAGGACGGTGATCACGGGGTCTCCCCACGCTATCCCGGGCTCCCGGGGGCGCGAGCCCCGGGGCGGCGGCCCGCACCCCGCCCCACCCGCCACCGCCCGCCCGGCACCACTCCCCCACCGACCGCCACCCACCGACCGCCACCCACCTCCCGACGACGCACCGCACCCGGCTCGGCCGTCCTGGTCACCGAGCCGCCGCCCGATGCCCCGCCCCATGCCTGGTCACCGCCACTCACCGGACTCCGCGGGGCCGGTCCGCCGCCGCCGCGTCGGCCACCCTCCGCAACCGACCCCGCCGCCCCGGTCGCCGTGCCCGCCGTCCCCGTCGCTCCACCGCCGGTCGGCTGACCAGCGGGATCGGCGAATCGACCGGCAAATCCCGTCGACCCGTTTACGCCCGATTCCTACCTTGTATCCTGGTTCTGTATCCGCTGAGTGACATCCACCGAAAACGCCGAACCCCAGCCCAGGCAGCGGGCCCCGCGCCACGGCCGGTCCGCCGAACCGTCCGAACGGCCCGGGCGCGACCGGGAACGCTGCCACCGACCCGGAGGAGTGCGGAGATGGCCGAGCAGGACGCCCCCGAGAAGCGGGGCCGGCTGAGCCGCCCGCTGGTACTGGGCGCCGCCGTGGCCCTGGTCGACCGCGAGGGCCTGGGCGCGCTGACCATGCGCAGGCTCGCGGCCGAGCTCGGCGTGGAGTCGATGGCCCTGTACCGCTACACCCCGGGCAAGGAGGCCCTGATCGACGGCCTGGTCGAGGCCTACTTCGACGAGATCAACGCCCGGCTGCGGGCCGACTCCACCGGCGGTTCCCACCCGGACGGCTGGCGCGCCGAACTGCGCCGGATCGCCCGGGCGTTCGCCGCCACCGCGCACGCCCACCCCGAGATCCTGCCGCTGGTCGCGACCCGCCCGCTGGCCGTCCCGGTGGCCCGCCGCCCGGTCTCGGTACTGGACCTCACCGAGCACATCCTGGCCGTGCTCGGCCGGG
Organism: Kitasatospora sp. NPDC054768; assembly: GCF_053612025.1. NCBI lineage: Bacteria > Bacillati > Actinomycetota > Actinomycetes > Kitasatosporales > Streptomycetaceae > Kitasatospora > Kitasatospora sp. NPDC054768. Next base: position 4,480 of record NZ_JBSHBN010000281.1, on the reverse strand, counting down.
CCGGCTTCGACGACGCCGGCGCGCTGACCGTCTACCGCACCTTCGTCGCCTGGAACCTCGGCTGCCTGCTGGTGGACAAGCGCCAGGTGGTCGACAATCCGAGCGAGCCGGACCCGGCCCTGCGGCTCGGCCTGCACCGGCTGCCCGCCGCCGACTACCCCAGGCTGCGCGCCCTGGTGCCCCGGTTCGCCGACTTCGACCACGAGGCCGAGATGCTGAGCGGCCTGGACAGCCTGCTCGACGGGGTGCCCGAGCCGCCCCTTGACGACTTCTACCGTGACGGCGGATCCTGAGGATACGAGGTACACGTCGGACATATCCGCTCCTATCGGCGCCGCCGCGCCGCCCGGCACCACCGCGGCAGCCCGCTGACGGCGCCCGGAAGAAGTCCCCATGTCCTCCGCACCCCACACGTCACCCCCTGATGACATCCTGCGCCTCCGCGTCACCGCCAAGGACCCGGAGACCCTGCGCGCGCTGCTGCGCGACACCCGCCCCGACGTCGGCGGACGCCCGCACGTCGAGGAGGACGGCCGCATCGGCATCGACGTCTACGTCCCGGCCGACCGGATCCCGGCCCTCGAACGCGAGGGCGTCACGGTCACCATGACCGGCAACGCCAGCGAGGCCGGGCGCGCCGCCCAGGCCGAGGTCGGCAGCGGCGACCGCTTCGCCCCCGCCGACGCCGTCCCGCGCGGCCTGGCCGCCAAGCTCTCCGGCTGACCCGGGAGGCCCCCCATGCCGTACCTGAACGTCACCGAGGTCGAGTCCGCCGTGACCAGCCTGGCCACCGCCTTCCCCGACCTGACCCAACTCGTCACCCTGCCCGAGCCCTCGTTCGAGGGCCGCACCGCCCACGCCCTGCTGATCGGCGAACCCGCGGCGGCCCCCAAGCCGTGCGTCATGATGATCGGGGGTGTCCACGCCCGTGAATGGGGCAGCTGCGAGATCCTCGTCCACCTCGCCGCCGACCTGCTGGAAGCCCACCGGGACGGCACCGGCCTCGGCTACGGCGGCACCGCCTTCACCGCCGGTCAGGTCAGCGGCCTGCTCCAGCGGCTCGACCTGGTGCTCTACCCGCTGGTCAACCCCGACGGCCGGCACTACAGCCAGACCGTCAGGCCCATGTGGCGCAAGAACCGCAACCCGGCGAACGCCGGCGGCAACCCGGCCCCGGACTGCGTCGGCGTCGACCTCAACCGCAACTACGACTTCCTCTTCGACTTCGTCACCGCCTTCGCCCCGGGTGCCAACCCCCAGGTGTCGAACGACCCGTGCGACCAGCAGGTCTACGCCGGCCCGAGCCCGTTCTCCGAGCCGGAGACCCGCAACGTCCAGTGGCTGCTGGACCAGCTCCCGCTGACCCGGTGGTTCGTCGACGTGCACAGCTACTCGCAGGACATGCTCTACAACTGGGGCGACGACGAGAACCAGTCGGTCGACCCCGACATGAACTTCCGCAACTCCGACTACGACGGTAAGCGCGGCCTGCCCGGCGACCTCACGTACGCCGAGTACATCCCCAAGGACGACGAGGACACCGCCGTGCTGCTCGCCGAGGCGTTCTGCAAGGGCGTCAACGGCGTGCGCGGCCTGTCGTACAAGCCGATGAGCGGCTTCCACCTGTACCCGACCAGCGGGACCAGCGACGACTACGTCTACTCCCGCAACTTCGCCGACCCGGACCAGGGCAAGGTGCTCGGCTTCACCGTCGAGTGGGGCACCGAGTTCCACCCGCGGTGGGCGGAGATGGAACAGATCATCCGCGACGTGGACGCCGGGCTGGTGCAGCTCTGCCTGGCCACCACCTGAACACCCCCCGAACCACCGTGCCCGACAGCGGGGCGCCCGCCACGACCCTTCGTGGCGGGCGCCCCGGGCGCGCGCTCGGGCGGCCCGGTGGAACGCTCAGGCGGCCCGGTGGAAGAAGAACGGGTCGATGGACGGCGGCACCCGGGTCACGCCGTCGGTGCTGAGCAGTTGGTGGACGGTGAAGTTGGCGTTGCGCTGGTACGTCACGCCCACCGGGAAGTTGGCCCGGTCCGGCGTGTTGTTGCCGGCGAAGACGCCGTAGAAGTCCTTCCCGACCGCGAGCATCCGGATGTAGTCACCGAGGAAGGGCAGTCCCGCGGCACGGGGCACGTTCGCGGGTGCCTGGTGCAGGACGTCGGACTCCGGCGCGGTGGTCCAGTTGTCGGCGGTGACCTCCAGGACCGTCGTCCACTGATTGCCGGCGAACCGCTGGTAGACCAAGCCCACCAGACCGTCCTCGTTGACGGCCAGCGACGGGTTCTTGGCGTCGGTGACGTCGTCGCGCACCTTCCGCCAGGTCTGGCCGCGGTCCTGCGAGTGCCGGACGTGCAGGGTGTTGTCGACACCGCCCGGGCCGCCCACACGGTCGCACCAGGCGATCCAGACGCGGTCGGCGTCGGTCGGGTCCACCGCGATCGTGAGGTCGCCGCCGAGCCGTTCCTGCCCCATGGTCGAGTTGAACGCGACGAAGCGGTCGGTCGCTACCCGCTGCCCGGGGACGCTGTCGGTGGCGTCCTTGAGGTCCTGGAACGGGTGGGCGCCGACGCCCCCGTCGTCGTCCCGGCTCACCACGACGTCGAAGGTGACGTTGGTGATCGGGTCTCCCTGGTCATTGGTCCGCCAGCTCTCGAACGCCGCGTAGACGGTGCCGTCGGGGTGCACGGCGAGGCGCACCGGCGGCCCGTCCTGACTCGCCGGATCACGCTGCTCGATCACCGTGGGCACGAATCCGGCCGGTGCGGGCGCCGTCCGCGCGTCGCCCGAGACGTCCACGACGGCGGTCCGCGGGCCCGGACCGTTGTTGCCGACGTAGACCCGGTCCCGGTCGGCGCCGCCGGCCGTCACGGTGTCGGCGATGACCCACGGCTGGTCCTCCTGGTCCCGGCTCACCAGGATTTCCATGGGCGCGGTCGAGGCGATGCCCGGCGTTCGAAGGATCTGCATCCGGGTGATCGGCCTGGGCCGGTGCAGTGCGGCCAGGCCGTTCAGTATGCCCGCGTACAGGGCACCGCCCCGGGCCGCGAAGGCCACCGTGATGTCGGCGGTACCGAGATCCGGCGCGGCGCCGGGGACGATGGTGTGCAGCACCCAGCTGTCGCCGCCGTCCGTGGACACGTAGACCGGGGCGAGCGGACCGCCCATCGGGTCGGGGGTGAAGGCGGTCGCGACCATCTCGGTGGGCGTCTCGGGGTTGACCGCGAGAAACGGCTCGGAGTCCTGGGTCGCGGTGCCGCTCAGCGCCTTCGGGGTGATGTTGACGACCTTGAGGGTGGGCATGTCGGCTCACCTCCGTTCGCGCAGCACGGCGAGCGTGTGCACGGGCTGGTAGTCCTCGGGGTGGATCAGTTCGTACGGGGCGAGCTCGCGCTGGTCGTCCTGGGTGGCGTGCAGGAGCCACAGCCCCTCCTGGCCGGCCTTGGGCTTGGGCACCCGGTAGTAGTGGGCGTCGCGGCTGTTGGGGTACAGCACGGCGAGGGTCGCGTCGTTCACCCGGCCGCTCTCGACCTGGGTGACGGCGATCGCCGCCCGCCACCAGTCCGGCGAGTGCTCGGACCGGCGGTCGGCGCGGTCGGCACCGCCGGCCCGTTCCAGGCCGATCACCGTGCCGACGACCACGGCGTCCGCCTCCGCGGCGTGCGCGGCCAGATCCTGGTGGCGGATCTCCCGCTGCACCGAGCTGAACGGCTGTTCGTCGGCCGTGGTGGCGGCGAGCGACACGTGGTGCTGGACGGCCTCGGCGGGCAGCCGGCCCACCTCGGTGACGCCCAGGCCCTCCCCGTACACCATGCCCTGGGTGAAGAACGCGGCCTGCTCGCCGACGCCCATCGGACCCGCGTCGGGCGACAGTTGGACGGTGACCTCATTCCCCGCGAGCTGCCGGAACGCTTCCGGCGCGTGCAGCACCTGGTCCACCCTGACCACGGCCGTCCGGTCGTTCCTGGCCTCGGCCGGAACGGCCGCGAGCGAGGTGCCGCCGACCCGGGTGACCGTGCCGACGAAGCTCAGCGGCGCCCGCCGGACGAGTTCGGTGAGCTCCTCGTGCGCGACGGGTGGCATGTCAGTCATGACGGTCCTCCTCTCCGCTCACCGCACCGCGCGGGCCGAGGAAGGGTGCGCCCGACGCCACTCGATCCGCGCGCCGAGCAGGCAGGCGGCGGTGACGGCGGCCGCCAGTGCGACCACGAGCCACTCCGCCGCACCGCTGCCGGCGTCCGGGTCGATGCCGAGGAGCGTCTCGATCCACTGCGGCCACACCAGGGTGAGCAGGAACAGCAGTCCGGACAGTCCGCCGAGGGCCGTCTCCAGCCAGAAGCGGGGCCGGACCGGATTCGTTTGCCGGAAGGGCATCAGTGCGCCTCCCCTTCTCCAACCGCCCGGGCCGCGCCGCGACGCGGCGCGCGCCGTTCCCGTGCCGCCGCGCGTGGCGGCGGCACGACCCGGCGGGGCC
>NZ_JBSHBN010000280.1:0-6193 GCF_053612025.1 Kitasatospora sp. NPDC054768 | reverse complement strand
CCGTGTCCTGGACTCCGCGCCCTGCCACCGTGTCCCGTCCGCCGGGCGGGGTCGGGGGACCGGCGGCGGCGCGGGGCCCGTGAGCCCGGCGCCGCCGGTGGAGCAGGCCCGCGGTCAGTCCGTCGGGCAGTGGATGCCCGTGGCCGGGACGGTGCCGTCCAGCAGGAACGCGTCCACCGAGGCGCGGACGCACTTGCTCGCGCCGTAGCCGGTGTGGCCCTCGCCGTCGCGGCTGATCAGGACGGCGTTGCCGAGTTCGGCGGTGAGCTTCTCGGCCCAGGCGTACGGGGTGGCCGGGTCCCCGGTGGTGCCGACGACCACGATCGGGGTGGTGGCGGCCGACTTGATCACGTGCGGCTTCTCGGTCGCGCGGAACGGCCAGATCCGGCAGTCCGGGTCGAACAGCGAGGCCATCGGGTCGTGCTTGCCGACCAGCGGGGCCTTGGCGGCGAGGTCGGTCAGCGCGGCCTGCAACTGCTCCCCGGCCGGGGCGTCGGTGGCGCCGTCGGCGCAGTGGATGGCGGTGTAGGCGTCCGCCGACGGGCCGTAACGGCCTTCTTCGTCACGGCCGTTGTAGCCGTCGGCGAGGTCGAGCAGGTAGTCGCCCTTGCCGCGCACCATCGCCCAGCCGATGGAGTTGCGCAGGCCGTTCCAGGCCTTCTCGCCGCCGTAGAGCCGGCTGAGCACGCCGGTCCAGGCCGCGCTGGAGGTCAGGGTGCGGCCCTTCTCCGTCCTGAGCGGCTTGTCCTTGAGTCCGTCGAGGAAGGCGGCGAGCTTCTGCGGGGCCTGGTCGGCGTCCTTGCCGAGCGGGCACGCGTCCTTGGTGACGCAGTCCGCGGCGAAGGCCTTCAGCGCCCGCTCGAAGCCGGCCGACTGCTCGATGTTGTGCTGGATCAGCGAGGTGGAGGCAGAGGTGGCGCCGTCCAGGACGAGCCGGCCGACCCGGTCCGGGAACTCCTCGGTGTAGAGCGAGCCGAGGTAGGTGCCGTAGGACATGCCGAGGTAGCTGAGCTTCTGGTCGCCGAGGGCGGCGCGCAGCACGTCCATGTCCCGGGCGGTGTTGCGGGTGCCGACGAAGGGCAGGACCTGTGCGTACTTGGCCTGGCAGGCGTCGGCGAGCTGCTTGCCGTGGTCGTCGCCGGCCTGGTCGGTGTTGAGCCAGGCGTCCCGGGCCCGGTCGTCCAGGCAGTTGAGCGGGCTGGTGCCGCCGGTGCCGCGCGGGTCGAAGCCGACGATGTCGTAGCGGTCGTGCAGCGGGCCGTCGAGGCCCTTGGGGTCGTAGGTGACCATCTGGACGCCGGAGCCGCCCGGGCCGCCGGGGTTGAGCAGCAGCGAGCCGATCCGCTGGTCGGGCTTGGTGGCCGGGTTGCGGACCACGGCGACGTCCAGGGTGCCGGCGGCCGGGGCGGTGTAGTCGAGCGGGACCTTGAGGGCGGCGCACTGGAGCGCTGAGATGTCCTCCTTGTTCTGCGGGTCCTTCGCGCAGGGGCCCCAGGCGAGCTGCTGGCCGTAGAAGGCCTTGAGCGCCGGGTCGGCGGCACCGGTGGGCTTGACGGTCGGGGTGGGCGTCGGGGTGGCCGTCGGCGTCGCGCCGGCGGGGGCCGCGGTGGTCGCGGGCGCGGCGGCCGTGCCGCTCCCGCCGGTGCAGCCGGCCAGCAGGGCTGCGGTGGCGACGGCTGCTGCGGCGGCGGGCAGGATGCGCCGCGGATTCCTGGTGATCATGAAATGCACGGCACAGGAATATCACCTGCCTGTCACATCGGTCACATGGGATTCTCGGAGTTCTCCGCACGGCGCCGCTCCCGCGGTGGTCGGGGGTGATGCCGTCCGCCGGGCGCGAGGGGTGATTCCGCGGGGCGCCGAACGATGCCATGCTGAGGTCATGACAGAAAGCAGTGCGGTGGCCCCGCTCCGTGAGCAGGCGGAAGTCGGTGGCCGGCGGAGGGAGTTGGCCGCGGCGACGGTCGGATCAGTGGTCGAGTCCTTCGACTGGAGCATCTACGCCGTCCTCGCGCCCTACTTCGCGGCGGACCTCTTCGGGCACGGCAAGCACGGCGTCAGCGGCGTGCTCGGCGCGTACGTCACCTTCGCGGTGGGCTTCGTCGCCCGGCCGGTCGGCTCCTTCCTGATCGGGCGCCTCAGCGACACCAGGGGACGGCGCTTCGCGCTGAGCCTCGGCATGGCGGTGATCGCCGCCGCCAGCCTGGGCATCGCCGTGATCCCCGGCCAACAGGCCATCGGGGTCTGGGCGGCACTGCTGGCCGTGCTCGCCCGGGTGGTGCAGGGGCTCGCCTTCGGCGGGGAGGCGCCGAGCGTGGCCGCGTACGTGACCGAGACCGCCCCGCCGCGGCACCGCTTCGCGTTCAGCTCGATCTCCTACGGCGGGATCGTCCTCGGCTCGCTGCTCTCCTTCGGGGTGCTCACCGTGCTGATCCACACCATCGGCAAGTCCGGTCTGGAGAACGGTGGTTGGCGCCTGGGCTTCGCGGTCGCCGCACTGCTCGGGCTGGCCGCCGTCTGGGTACGGCGGTGGGCGCCGGAGAGCGCGGAGTTCCGCCGCACCCGGGAGCGCGCGCGGCGCACCGCCCGCCCGCCGTTCGTGCGGACGCTGCGCGAGCACCGCTGGGCGGTGCTCACCGTCTTCCTCAACACCCTCGGGGGGACGGTCGGTTACTACTTCGCGCTGGCGTACCTGCCGCAGTACGCCGCCGCCTACCACGTGGTCGGCAAGGAGGAGGCGGCCTCCTTCATGACGGTGGTGCTCGTCGTGGTGCTGGCCACCATGCTGCTCACCGGCGTCGCCGCCGACCGCTTCGGCCTGCTGCCGGTCGCCCGGATCGGCTTCGGTCTGCCGATCCCGATGGTCGGCATCCTGCTCGCCGGGCTGCGCCAGGGCTGGCTGCCGTTCCAGGTCGTCGCCGTGCTGCTGGGGATGCTGGTGGCCACGGTGCTCGGCACGCTCAACGTCTTCACCGGGCTGCTGTTCCCGACCGAGGTGCGGGCGGTCGGCCTCGGCGTGGTCAACGCGACCACCATCGCCGCGTTCGGCGGCACCTTCCCGCTGCTCGCCGAGTGGCTGAACGGCCGTCATCTGCTGGGCCTGATCCCCGGATACGTCACCGTCTGCACGGCCGGCCCGGCCCTCGCGCTGCTGACGGCGATGAAGGTGCCGTCCTTCGCCGCGGCCGTGCGGGGCGCGGAAGCCTCGGTTCAGCGGACACCGGGAACCGCCTGACGGACAGTCATCCACTGTGGTTGAGTGGTCCGGACCATTGCTGATCGGGGAGGGCGGAGCATGGGTGCCGACGCATCGGCTGCGGACATACCGGACACTGCCGGACGGGACGCCGGAACATCGGACGCCGGTCCGGGTGTCGGTGGTCCGGACGACTGGGGTTCGGACGACTGGGGGTCCTACGACCGTCCGCCGGGGACCGGCCTGTCGGAGAGCTGGCTGACCGAGCCCGGGTTCGAGGAGCCGCCGCAGGTGGACCTGCGCACCGACCGGGCGCACTCGGCCCGGGTCTACGACTACCTGCTCGGCGGCAAGACCAACTTCCCCGCGGACCGCGAGGTCGGCGACCGCGTCCTGGCCGACCTGCCCGGCGTGCGCGCGGACGCCACCGCGGCCCGCGCCGTGATGCACCGGATGGTGCGCCGGCTCGCCGAGGTGCACGGCGTGCGCCAGTTCCTGGACGTCGGCACCGGCATTCCGACCGCGCCCAATCTGCACGAGATCGTGCAGTCCGTCGACCCGGCCTGCCGCGTGGTCTACGTCGACAACGACCCGATCGTGCTCGCCCACTCGCGCGCCCTGCTCACCAGCACCCCCGAGGGCCGCACCGCCTACGTCCAGGGCGACCTGCGCGAACCGGAGCGGTTCCTCGCCGACCCGGCGGTGGCCGGCACCCTGGACCTCCGCGAGCCGGTCGCCCTGACGCTCATCAACATCGTCCACTTCCTCTCCGACGAGGCCGCGCACCCGCCCGTCCGCAAGATCCTGGACGCCCTGCCCGCCGGCAGCTTCCTCGCGCTGTCCGCGGGGACGGCCGACATCGCGCCGGAGCGCAGCGCGGCCGCCGCCCGCCGGTACGAGGAGGCCGGGATCACGCTTCACTTCCGCTCGCGCGAGCGCGTCGAACTCTTCTTCGCCGGGCTGGAGTTGGACGATCCGGGGGTGGTCCTGATCAACCACTGGCACCCGGAGCTCGCCGAGGTCCCGACCCCGGGAGGGGACACGGTCTCGGTGTACGGGGGAGTCGGCCGCAAGGCATAGTCGGATCCTTCCCTGTCAAAACGATCGTCTTTACGTGCTCATGTCATTAAAGTGACTGCCCGTCGAACCCCCCACTCGGCAGGCGGAGATTTCATGACCATTGCACGCAGGTCCATCCTCAAGGGCACCTCGGCGGCCGGAGCCGCCCTCGTGGCGGCAGGGACGGCGGCCGCGCAACCCGCGGCCGCCCAGCCGGCCGACGACGCGCCCGCCGGTCCGCTCCTGCAGACCACCCCGCACCGCGCCGGAACGGCCTCGGTGACCGGGCTGCACCTGCAGTTCGGCACCGACGCCAGTACGGAGATGACCGTCTCCTGGCTCACCCCGCAGTCCGTGCGCCGACCACAGGTGCGGTACGGCTCACCGGACGGCGGCCTCGGCCGGGTCGTCCAGGCCGAGACCCGTACCTACCGGGACTCGATCGACAAGGTCGAGGTGTACGTCCACCACGCGCGGCTCACCGGGCTGCGCCCGGGCACCACCTACCTCTACAGCGCCGGCCACGACGGCGCCAACGCCGAGACCGGCACCTTCACCACCGCCCCGCGCGGCCGAACCCCCTTCACCTTCACGAGCTTCGGGGACCAGGCCGCGCCCAACCTCCGCCGCCGGATCACCTTCCCCGACGGCATGCCCTCCCCGCTCGGCAAGTACCCCGTGTTCATGAGCAGCCAGGTCGGCACCGCGGCCTCCGCCGACATCGTCGCCGCCGTCGAACGCGTCGGGCCGCTGTTCAACCTCATCAACGGCGACCTCTGCTACTCCTCCTACGCCGGCCGCCACGGCCAGAGCCGCACCGCGACCTGGGCCGACTGGTTCATCAGCAACAGCCGCTCCACCCGGCTGCGGCCCTGGATGCCCTGCGTCGGCAACCACGAGAACGAGGGCGGCAACGGCCCGATCGGCGCGACCGGCTACCAGGCCTACTTCACCCTCCCCGATTCCTCGGCCTCCTCCGACGAGGAGACCCGGGGCATGTGGTACGCCTTCACCGTCGGCTCGGTGCGCTTCATCAGCCTCGCCAACGACGACGAGGCCATCCAGAACTCCGGTGACGTCTACCTGCGCGGCTACTCAGGAGGAGCCCAACGGCGCTGGCTGGAGCGGGAGCTGCGGGCGGCCCGGGGCAACCGGGCGATCGACTGGATCGTGGTCTGCATGCACCACCCGATGATCTCCAGCTCGATGCACGGCTCCGGCAGCGACCTCGGCCTCCGCGAGACCTGGGGCCCGCTGTTCGACGCCTACGGGGTCGACCTGGTGGTGTGCGGCCACGAGCACTACTACGAGCGCTCCCACCCCGTCCGCGGCACCCTGCCCAACGACACCCGCACCCCGGTGCCGACCGACACCCGCACCGACCTCGTCGACACCGGGCGGGGCACCGTCCACATGATCATCGGGGCCGGCGGCAACGCCGCCACCACGCAGGACGACCTCTTCGAGAAGCCCAAGGGCCGGGTGGTCGTCGGGCTGGAGGACCCGAAGCCGGGCGCGCCCTACCGGGAGTCGGTCTGGGTCACCGAGGACGCGCCCTGGGCCGCCGTCCAGGACCGCACCCACGCCCACGGCTTCGCGGCCTTCGAGGTCGACCCGGGCGACCGGCGCGGCGGCACGACCACCATGAAGGTCACCTACTACACCTTCGACGGACCCCACGGGGACCTCACCCCGGTGGACACCTTCACCCTGTACCGGCGCCGGACCGACGGGCGCGACGGCTGACGGCCGCGTGGCCCGGCGCCGGGCGGCTCAGCGCCGGGCAGCCGGCTCAGCGCCGGAACAGGCCGGTGAGCACGTCCCACCAGCCGCGGCGCTGGGGCGGGGCCGGCCGGGCCCGCGGGGGGCGGGGGGGCGGCGGCCCCCCCCCGCCCCGCCCGCCGGGCGTGCGGGGGGCCCCGGCCGCCGGCGCCCCCC
>NZ_JBSHBN010000279.1:0-6339 GCF_053612025.1 Kitasatospora sp. NPDC054768 | reverse complement strand
GCCCCGGGCGCCGCGCCCCCGGGTGCGGTGGGGGCGGCCGAGGGGGCACCGCTCGGCGCCGGGACCGGCGCGGTGCCGCCGCCGGGGGCACCCGCCGCACCGCGCGGCGCGAGCAGCACCTGGATCCGCCCGCTCGCCACCCACTGCGCCAGCCGGGGCCCGTCCGCGGTACCGACCGCCACGTCGATCACCTGGCTGCCGTCGGTGTCCACCCGGCCGACGGTGATCACCGTGGCCGGCAGCGAGTCGGCCCGGCCGTTGTCGGGGGTGAAGACGACGACCAGCTGCACACCGGGCTGGAGCCGGCTGGCGGGCAGCTGGGTGCGCTTGGCCGACACCCCGACCACGATCTGCCCGGGCTGCACCGACAGGCCCTGCGCGAGGTCGGAACCGGTGAGCATCGCACCGCGCTTGAGGTCGGTCGCGGCCCGCATGCCGACCGCCTTCGCGCGGTCCTGGGCCGACACCGGGCGCAGCGCCGGGTCCCCCGCGATCCGGGCGACCACCAGGTCGTCCTCGGTGATCACCTGCCCCCACGGCACGTCCCGGGCCAGCGCCAGCACCGCGACCCGCTGGCCGGTGCTGTTGTAGAGCACGGCCCCGCCCAGCCCGCCAGCCGCGATCAGCGCGACCGCCATCGCCAGCACCGCCGGGCGCCGCCGGCGCGCCCCCATGGTCCGCCCGGGCGCGTGCGGCGCCGCCCGGCCCCGGCCCTTGCCCGGACCTGTCTGCTCCGGCTGCTCCGGGAGCGCCACGGACGCCGCCGCGCCCGCGGAGGTGCCGGATCCCGGCGTCGCGAACGTACGGTTCTCCACCGGGTTCCGCCCTTCCCTCGTTCGTCTCTGGCTCGTCCGGCTGGTCGGTGTGCGAATCGCCGTACCGGCACGGTCACTTGTGTGCGGTCACTTGCGGGCGATCACTTGCGGGTGATCACCGGAGCTCGGTCGCCGGACCGCGCTCAGTTGAGCACCTGCATCTCGGCGACCCTGAGCTCGAAGGGCTTGCTGCTCTGGTTGATGCCCGGGATCGTGAACTTCCGCGGGTTCGGCCCTCCGGTGACCACCACCGCGGCCTCCCAGTGCATCGTCACCGTGGCGCTGAAAACGCTGTTCTTCTCACCGGCCGAGCTGGTCCTGAACTCGTAGCCGCAGTCCGGGGACTTCGCGTCGCCGTACTTGGGGTCGTACGGCGTTCCGGTCGTGGTGCAGGAGGTCTGGAGGTGGGCGCCGAAGCTCCAGTCCGCCTTCAACAGCCGGGGCGTGACGGTGACCGAGATGCCCCCGACCGACGCGCTGCCCGGTGCGGGCAGCGCGGCGTCGTCCGCCCAGAGCCAGACCGGGGCGTTGACCACCGCCGTGGTCTGCGGCGCGGCGCGGCCCAGCGGCGGCCGGAAGCGGACCTGGTCGTAGGCCCGCTGGATGGCCATGGCCTCCGCGTTGACGTTCTGCCCGCCCGGTGCGGTGGCCTCGAAGACGATCTCGGCGCCGCCCTGGCCGCCGTCGGTCTGCGGACAGACCTTGGTGTAGAGGGAGCCGTCCTTCGGGTCGTGGCCGTCCCACGCCGGGTCGCCCGCGGGCGGCGGGTTGTCCAGGGCGCGGAAGTAGCACCCCTTGTCGCTGTTGAACCAGCCCAGCTGGGGGTCGTGGCAGGCCCACGCGACCTCGTGGTAGCTGCACAGCTGCGGGCCGGTGTCCGAACCGCCGCCACCGCCGGGCTTCGGTCCGCCGGGCGACGTGGTCGATCCGCCGGAATTGACGTCTATGCAGATGACGTTCGGGTAGCACTGCTCGGCGCCGCCGCTCGGCGGTTCGTCCGCGGTCGCGTTGACCGCCGAGGTCAGCAGCAACCCGGCCGACATCGACGCGGCGATCGCGATTCGCCGGGCCGGTTTCCGCGCGTTCAGCATGTCCGGTCCACCTCCCGTTTGAAGTCGTAGATCAACCAATGTGCCTGGAACCAGCGCAGGGAAGCGGTTCCGACGTACCGGTTCAGACGTGCTCCGGGATCCTTGGCGGCCCCGGTGACGGCGTCGACGCGGTGCCAGCCGGACAGGTCGACGCAGTCCTCGATCACGGCGGTCTGCGGATCGGCTTTCAGATCAATGGCCTTGACCACCGCGGAATTGCGCGGCGTCCCGGTCATCACCACTTTGGCGTCGCGCAGTTGCCGGAGGCCGACCAGGCTGTCGGACAGGGCGCGCCCGGAAGAGTACTGCTCAAGTGCGTAACCGTCCGAATCCGAACGTCCGAAGACCTGGGCCTGGGCCTGCCACCAGTCCTGATAGGTCTTCAGGGCCAGCCGTCCCATGGCCCCTTCCGGACCGCTGGTCGGCGCGATCGAGCCGTTTACCGAACCACCCGAAGGAGTGAGCGGGTCCACTCCCGCGACAGTGGGCGCGGCCGACCCGATGCGATCGACGGAACCGCCCGCACCACCGCTCGCACAAGCACCGAGCAGCAACACCAGAACCGCCCCACCGACTCCAACCGCCCCAGGGCGCAACACATTTCCGCGCTGCCGCATGGCCCCACCTCGTTGCGACCGACCTGATCAGTGATCCACGGCCGCCAGGAGAATTCCGCCGTCCCACCGGTGTTTCCGCTGGGGATCGATTCTTCGCCAACCCACCCCATCACGGCAACACCTCAGGCCCCCTGACCTTACGCGGAAGGAGGTTCCGTCGGGGCGCTTTCCCGCCACAGAACGGCCAACAGTTCCTCGGAAAGCGACAATCCGGCCAATGCGCCCCGAACCGCGGCCCGATTGCGCATCAGGAGCCGCCCGGCGTGCGGCGGAACGAGCAGGCGCGCGCCAGGCGCACCCGAACTACCGGACGCTTCCCCACCGTCCGTCAGCGCGGCCACGGCCGGCTGGAGATCGAGCGGGGCGACGGCCGCGGGGGCACCCGGGACGCCCTGGCGCAGGACGGCGGTCAGGGCCCGGCTGAACGAGCCCTCCCCGCCCGGCAGGACGGCGTCCCGGCCGCGTCTGCCCGGGGCGTAGCGGCTGCCCGGGGAGTGGCGGCCGATCCGGCCCCACAGCGGAACCCTTGAGTAGCTCAGCAGTTCGCCCGCGCCGTCCTCGCCGCGCTCCAGCGCCGCCCAGGCGTCGCGGTCGACCACCGCGTCGACCAGCAGCAGCGCCTCCTCCTGGTCCCCGTGCACCATCGCACTGACCACCCAGTCCCAGGCCAGGCCCCGGCGGTAGGCGTTGTCGGCGGTGCTGCCGGCGGTGACCAGGGCCAGCCGGCGCCCGCGCGGATCGACCACCAGCTGGCCGACCAGGCAGACCAGCAGCCAGCGGCCGGGGTGCTGGGCGGCGTCCCGGACGGCGGTGAGCATCGCGTTGGCGTCCGCGTCCGGCGGCACCGTGGTGACCCGGCAGCCGGCCGCGCCGGTGTCGAAGCACATCCCGGGCAGCACGTCGGCGAGCAGCCGGGCGCCGTCCGCCGCGAGCGCCGCACCCCCGAAGGCCCGGTCGGGCCCGCCGTCCGCCCCGATCACCACCAGATCGACCCCGCCCGCCATCCGGCCGTCCCCCTCCTGCACCATTTCTCCACCCGCCGGGCAGGCTACCGCCCCGAACGGTCGCCGACGGGGCTCCCGACCCGTCCGCTCAGGGACCATGGGCCCTATCGGTGCGCGCACCGACCGAGGACGATCGGACGCATGGAGCGTGAGGACCGTGTGGAGACCCTGAGCGAGGCCGAGTGCCTGCGGCTGCTCAGCACCGTGCCCGTCGGGCGCGTGGTGTACACCGAGCACGCGCTGCCGGCCGTCCTGCCGGTCTCCTTCGAGGTCCTGGACGGGCGGCTGGTGCTCGCCGTACGCCGGGGAAGTGCCACCGCGCGCGGGCTTGACGGCACGGTGGTGGCCTTCCAGGCGGATCTGCTGGACCCGGTCACCCGCACCGGGTGGAGCGTCCTGGTGCACGGGCGGGCCGACGTGGTGAGCGATCCCGAGCAGGTCAGACGGGTGCTGCGGTCCGGTCTGCGGCCGTGGGTGGGCGATCCGGAGCCGCTGTTCGTCGCGCTGGTCCCGGAACTGGTCAGCGGCCGCCGGCTGTTCCCGACCGGGCCGGGCGTCCCGGGGCGCCGGACGCGCCGGCAGCCGAGCAACGGGCCGGTGAGCGCCGGGCCGGTGAGCGCCGGGCCCGTGAACACCGGTTTTCCGTTCGGCTCCTGACAGATACCGGTGGGTAGGCATACGCTTCCGGCGTCCTGACCCCTCCCCGGGCCCGTCCCCACCAGGAGCGCACCGTGACGACCTTCGCCTCCCTCGCCGAGCTGACCGCCGCCGTCGGCACCGAGCTGGGCACCAGTCAGTGGCACACCATCGAGCAGCGGCGGATCGACCTGTTCGCCGAGGCGACCGGTGACCACCAGTGGATCCACGTGGACCCGGAGCGGGCCAAGGAGAGCCAGTTCGGCTCGACCATCGCGCACGGCTACCTGACCCAGTCGATGATCCCGGTGCTGGCGAAGGAGTGCTATGCCGTCGAGGGCGTGCGGATGGCGCTGAACTACGGCTCCGACAAGGTGCGGTTCCCGGCGCCGGTGCCGGTGGGCACGGCGATCCGGGCCACCGCCGAGCTGCTCTCGGCCACCGAGGTGCCGGGCGGGATCCAGGCGGTGGTGCGGTTCACCGTGACCAGCGAGCGGAGCGCCAAGCCGCACTGCGTCGCGGAGACGATCACCCGCTTCTACGCCTGACCCGGACCGGGGCCCGGGCCGTCACCGGGCCGGGGTCGGGGCCGAGAAAGTCCCCCCGGGGGCGAGCGCGGGGCGGCGCCCGGGCACCGGCCCGCGCCGCCCTCCCGGGTACGCCGATTGGACCGCGCCGGGCTCTCCACCAGGTCCGGACGGCCCATGGCGAGTAATCTCCGACGAGATGGTTGTCGTATCGCAGCAGCCCCACCCGCCACTGCGCTGCGCGCCCCGGCCCGCCCGGTAGCCGTGACCGTCCCTGGAGGAGCCGTGCCCCGCCCCGCCCCGTGGTTCTCCCGCCTCGCCGGTCTGTCCGCACTGTTCGCCCCGCCGTCCGCCGACCCCGCCGCCGAGCGCGCCGTCCCCGGGCTGGCCGGACTGCCCCGGGCCGCCTGGCACCGGATCCGGACCGACGCCTTCGGCGCCGAGCCCCGGGGCGAGCGGCTGGCCCGCATCCGCCGGTCCCCGCAGTTCGCCGACGGCGCCTTCCGCAACCCGGTGCCCACCCGCCGCCTGGTGTACGAGCGCAGCCCGCTGGAGATCACCCGCGCCCAGCTGGCCGGGGACAAGACCCGCCGCGCGCCGACCGCCGCCGTGCCGGTGCACCGGCTGCTCCCGGGCGACCTCGCCGCGCCGCCGGAGTCCGGGCTGCGGCTGACCTGGCTGGGGCACGCCACGGTCCTGGCCGAGATCGGCGGACGGCGGGTCCTGCTCGACCCGGTCTGGGGCGAGCGCTGCTCCCCCTTCTCCTGGACCGGCCCCAAGCGGCTGCACCCGGTGCCGCTGCCGCTGTCCGAACTCGGGCCGGTGGACGTGGTGGTGGTCTCCCACGACCACTACGACCACCTCGACATGGGCACCGTCCGGGCGCTGATCGGGACGGGTGCGGTGTTCGCCGTCCCGCTCGGGGTCGGGGCGCACCTGGAGCACTGGGGCGTACCGGCCGCACGGATCGTCGAACTGGACTGGTGGGAGTCGGCCGAGGTCGCCGGGCTGACGCTGACCGCCACGCCGGCCCGGCACTACTGCAGCCGGGGACCGCGCACCAGCACGCTGTTCCTGTGGGCGTCCTGGGTGGTCGCCGGTGGCGGGCGGCGGATCTTCCACAGCGGGGACACCGGCTACTTCCCCGGCTTCGCCGAGATCGGCCGCCGGCTCGGCCCGTTCGACGCGACGATGATGCAGGTCGGCGCGTACAGCGAGTTCTGGCCCGAGGTGCACATGACCCCCGAGGAGGGCGTGCGGGCGCACCTGGACGTGGGCGGCGAACTGCTGCTGCCGATCCACTGGTGCACCTTCAACCTCGCGCTGCACCCCTGGGACGAGCCGGCCGAGCGGGTGGTCACCGCGGCCCAGGCGCTCGGCGCCCGGCTCGCCGTGCCCCGTCCCGGCAAGCCCTTCGAGCCCGCCGCCCCGCCCGCCCTGCGCCTGTGGTGGCGCGCCGTCGCCGCCCCGCGCGGCATCCCGCCCCTGGCCGGCGAACGGCCGCAGGAGGAGGCGGCCACGGGGGCGGCCGAGGCGCGCGAACAGACGACAACTTTCAGCGAACAGATTTCAAAATCTGTTCGCTGAAAGTTGTCAGCCGACTTCTGTCCGCCAGCAGCCGACACCCGTCCACCGCCGGCCGGCATCCA
>NZ_JBSHBN010000278.1:0-6414 GCF_053612025.1 Kitasatospora sp. NPDC054768 | reverse complement strand
CTGCCGGCGCAGCGGCGGTAGCGGGCGAACGGGCCGGTCCGGGGACCGGCCCTTTCGCCCGGTGGCCGCCCGCGGCCGGCCACCGCGGGCGCGCGGTACGGCGCCCGCCGCGGGCGTTCAGGCGTCGATCAGCGCCCGCCACTCGGCGACCTTGGCCGCGTCCACCGGCGTCCGCCAGCCGTCGACCCGCACCGCGCCGCCGACGTGGAAGGCGTCGAAGCCCTCCGCCCGCAGCTCCTTCAGGTGTTCGGCCCGCAGGCCGCCGCCGATCAGGATCCGCTGCCGGTACCCGGGCTCGCCGGCCCGGGCCAGCTCGGCCGACAGCACCTCGCGCCCGGCGTCCACCCCGGCGGCCGCGCCGGAGGTGAGGAAGGTGTCCAGGCCGGGCAGCCCGCCGACGGCGGCCCGCAGGGCGGCCCGGTCGGCGCTGTGGTCGATCGCCCGGTGGAAGGTCCAGCGGCAGCCGGCGATCGCCCCGGCGACGGCCGTGGTGGCGGCCAGGTCGACGGCGCCGTCGGCGTCGAGGAAGCCGAGGACGAACTCCTCGGCCCCCTCGGCCCGCAGGGCGGCGGCCCGGGCGCACAGCCCGTCCACGTCACCGGGGGCGAAGCCGTCCCGGATCCGCAGCATGACCCGCAGCGGGATGCCGACGGCGGCCCGGATCCGGCCGAAGTCCTCGACGGACGGGGTGAGCCCGTCGGCGGCCATGTCGGTGACCAGTT
This sequence comes from Kitasatospora sp. NPDC054768, assembly GCF_053612025.1. Classification (NCBI taxonomy): domain Bacteria; kingdom Bacillati; phylum Actinomycetota; class Actinomycetes; order Kitasatosporales; family Streptomycetaceae; genus Kitasatospora; species Kitasatospora sp. NPDC054768. Next base: position 5,692 of record NZ_JBSHBN010000278.1, on the reverse strand, counting down.
CGAGCCGGTCGGCGCCGCCCGACTCGGCGGCCTGGGCGTCCTGGGGCGTCAGCGCGATGACTTCGAAAATTGGTCTAGACATATTCGACAGCCTGCCACATCCGTCCGCCCCCGGAAACTCCGAGGAGGCCGTTCCGGTCACCCGGAAACGGCCTCCCCGCTCCTCCCGGTCAGGCCGACTCCTGGACCGCCCCGACCGCCTCCCGCCGCCCGAACCGGTGCACCGCCACCGCCACCAGCAGCAGCACGGCCACCGTCGGCGCCACCACCGGGAGCAGGTGCGAGACCCCGCGGGACTCGCGCCAGATGTTGAACAGGGAGCCGGGACCGGTCAGCACCAGCACCGCCGCCCCCACCGCCGCCGGCGCCATCCGACCGCGCAGCCCGGCGAGGGTCAGCAGCAGCGGCACGATCAGCATCACCACGACCCACCCCAGGTCCAGCGGGAAGTCGGTGTCGTCCCAGTTCTGGGCCGCCTCCAGCAGTGCGCCCACCGCCACCGAGGCCAGCACCAGGCCGCCCGTGCGCCAGGTCGGCCGGGGCAGCAGGTCGGTCGGCGCCGCGACCAGCAGCAGCGCGGCCCCGACGAACGGCAGCGTGGCCATCCCGATGTAGCCGCTCCACCACAGGTCGAAGCGGGGGTACAGCGCGGCGTCCGCCAGGTCGTGCCACACGGCACCCCCCAGCTCGTACAGCGCCGACGCGCCCAGGATCAGCGCGCTGCCCCGCACCGCCGCCCACCGGCCCAGGAGGGCCGCCACCACCAGCAGCGCGGCGGCCACCGGCGGGCAGAACATGGCGAACCGGGTCCCGAACGAGTCGTCCCAGGTGAACCGGTTGGCGACCCGGTCCGCCGTGGTCAGCCAGGCCGCCAAGGCCGCCCCGGCCACCGCCCCGGCGAGCATCGGCGCGAGCAGCGCCAGCAGCCGCCCGGTCGGCGAGGCCCCGGTCAGTCCGAGCCGCACCCGCAGCCCGTACACCGCCAGACCGAGGACCTCCCGGGCGACCGCCAGCCGGCCGCCGGCCGCGGTCGTGTCGGCGAACACCTCGGCCAGTTCCTCGCCGCGCTCGCGGCGGTACCGCTCCGGGTAGAGCTGGAGCGCGGCCCGCAGCACCGCCGCGGGCGCCGCGCCGATCGCCGGCGTGCTCATGAGAGGCCTCCCCCCGCCGCGGGCCGCCCCTGCGACCCGGCCTTGCCCGGCAGCATCGACCGGATCCTGCTGAGCCGGCGCTCGGCCTCGGTGGCCACCGCCCGCAGCCGCTCCGCCTCGGCGGCCAGCGCGTCCCGGCCGGCCCCGGTCAGCGCGTAGCTGCGCCGGGCACGGCCGTCCACCACCTCCTCGGCGGCGACCTCGATCAGGCCCTGGCCCAGCAGCCGGTCGAGCGCCCCGTAGAGCGTGCCGGTGCGCATCCTGACCCGGCCGTCGGAGATCGCGGCGATCTCCTGGATGAGCGCGTAGCCGTGCCGCGGGGCGTCGGCCAGCGCGGTGAGCAGCAGCAGCGTGGGCTCCTGCATGGAGCGTTCAGTCATACGACTACATATATCGTCAACCTACCTATAGGTCCAGCGCCCGGCCGGGCCGCCACAATGGTCGCCATGCCGACCACCGAGCACGACCCGTCCGCCGCCGGGCACCGACCGTCCACCCCCGGGCACCGGCCGCTCGGCGAAGGCCCGCTCACCGAAGGCCCACTCACCGAAGGCCTGCTCGCCGCCTGGACCGCCCTGCTGCACCGCTGCGGGGCCGCCGTCGAGCCCGAACCGTACGGCCGGGAGCTGCTGCGCCGCTGGTCGGAGCCGCAGCGCCGCTACCACACCGTCACCCACCTGCACGCCGTACTGGAACACGTCGACGAGCTGGCCGGGTACGCCGACGACCCGGAGGCCGTCCGGCTCGCGGCCTGGTTCCACGACGCCGTCCACCGCCCCGACCGCACCGAGAACGAGGAGCGCAGCGCCGCCCTGGCCGTCCGCGCGCTGACCGCCGCCGGACTGCCCGCCGAGCGGGTCGCCGAGGTCGAGCGCCTGGTGCTGCTCACCGTCGGCCACGACCCGGCGCCCGGCGACCGCAACGGCGAGGTGCTCTGCGACGCGGACCTCGCCGTCCTCGGCGGCAGCCCCGAGGCGTACGCGGCGTACGCGGCCGCCGTCCGCGAGGAGTACGGCTTCGTCCCCGCGCCGGACTTCTCGGCCGGCCGGGCCGCCGTCCTGCGCCACCTGCTCGCCCTGCCCGCGCTCTACCGCACCCCCGCCGCCCGCGAGCGCTTCACGGCCGCCGCGCGGACCAATCTGACGGCCGAACTCGGCGCCCTCTGACGCCCGTAAGCCCCGCCGCGCGAGCACCCGGTCCGCGGCGGCCATTCCCGCCAGCACCGCGGGCAGACGACCCACCACGGCCCACCACGCGTCCTGGTCGGCCCCCGACAGCTCCACCGCGGCCCACCACAGCCCGAGCCCGCAGCACCCGCCCGCCGCACCCCACACCCAGCGCCTCATGCCGCCACCGTACGCACGGGTCTACCCGAGCTTCCCCACGGGTGCCACCACCGCGCCCTGCTTGCCGCACACCCAGTGCGGGTCCGGCCCCAGCTCGGGTTCCACGCCCAGGGCGTGCGGGTCCCCGTCGGCCGCGCATTCGGCGCACAGCGGCCAGCGCCCGTACGCCTCCAGCAGCGCGTCCTGGACGTCCTGGGCGACCAGCCCGAGCACGTACTCGGTGCCGTCCGGCCACTGCTCCAGCCACCAGCGGCGGTGCGTCACGGCCTGCTCCACCAGCGAGACGACGGCGGCGTCCGCCACGTCCCGCGCGGTGAGGTCGGCCAGGATCAGTGCCCGTGCGTTGTGCAGGGCGGTCTCGATGTCGTCAGCAGCCATCCGTCCATTCTCCGTCGACACGTCCGGAACGCCGAAACGACCGGAACGCCGAAACGCCGTGTGGGCGGCCCCCCGAAGGGAACCGCCCACACGGACGAGGTCCAACCGATCCGATCGAAGCGATCAGGATCAGAAGTCCATGTCACCGCCCGGCATGCCGCCGCCGGCGGCCGCGGCGGCCTTCTCCGGCTTGTCGGCGATGACGGCCTCGGTGGTGAGGAACAGCGCCGCGATGGAGGCGGCGTTCTGCAGCGCGGAGCGGGTGACCTTGGCCGGGTCGATGATGCCCTCGGCGATCAGGTCGACGTAGGTGTTGGTGGCCGCGTTCAGGCCGTGACCGGCGGGGAGGTTGCGCACCTTCTCCACCACGACGCCACCTTCCAGGCCGGCGTTGGTCGCGATCTGCTTGATCGGGGCCTCCAGCGCGACCTTGACGATGTTGGCACCGGTGGCCTCGTCGCCGTCCAGCTCCAGCTTGTCGAAGGCGACACCGGCCTGCAGCAGGGCGACGCCACCACCGGCGACGATGCCCTCCTCGACGGCGGCCTTGGCGTTGCGGACGGCGTCCTCGATGCGGTGCTTGCGCTCCTTGAGCTCCACCTCGGTGGCCGCGCCGGCCTTGATGACGGCCACGCCGCCGGCCAGCTTGGCGAGGCGCTCCTGGAGCTTCTCGCGGTCGTAGTCCGAGTCGCTGTTCTCGATCTCGGCGCGGATCTGGTTGACGCGGCCCGCGACCTGCTCGCTGTCGCCGCCACCGTCGACGATGGTGGTCTCGTCCTTGGTGATGACCACCTTGCGGGCGGTGCCCAGCAGGTCGATGCCGGCGTTCTCCAGCTTGAGGCCGACCTCCTCGGAGATGACGGTGCCACCGGTGAGGATGGCGATGTCGCCGAGCATGGCCTTGCGGCGGTCACCGAAGCCCGGGGCCTTGACGGCGACGGACTTGAAGGTGCCACGGATCTTGTTCACGACCAGGGTCGACAGGGCCTCGCCCTCGACGTCCTCGGCGATGATGACCAGCGGCTTGCCGCTCTGCATGACCTTCTCCAGCAGCGGGAGCAGGTCCTTGACCGAGCCGATCTTGGAGTTGGCGATGAGGATGTACGGGTCCTCGAACGTCGCCTCCATGCGCTCCAGGTCGGTGGCGAAGTAGGCGGAGATGTAGCCCTTGTCGAAGCGCATGCCCTCGGTGAGCTCAAGCTCCAGACCGAAGGTGTTGCTCTCCTCGACGGTGATGACGCCTTCCTTGCCGACCTTGTCCATGGCCTCGGCGATCAGCTCGCCGATCTGGGTGTCGGCGGCCGAGATGGAGGCGGTGGAGGCGATCTGCTCCTTGGTCTCCACGTCCTTGGCCTGGGCCAGCAGCTGGTCCGAGACGGCGGCGACGGCCTTCTCGATGCCGCGCTTCAGGGCCATCGGGTTGGCGCCGGCGGCGACGTTGCGCAGACCCTCGCGAACCAGGGCCTGGGCGAGCACGGTGGCGGTGGTGGTGCCGTCACCCGCGACGTCGTCCGTCTTCTTGGCGACCTCCTTGACGAGCTCCGCACCGATCTTCTCGTACGGGTCCTCGAGCTCGATCTCCTTGGCGATGGAGACACCGTCGTTGGTGATCGTGGGGGCGCCCCACTTCTTCTCCAGCACGACGTTGCGGCCCTTGGGGCCGAGCGTGACCTTCACCGCGTCGGCGAGCTGGTTCATGCCACGCTCAAGGCCGCGGCGAGCTTCCTCATCAAAGGCGATGATCTTGGCCATCAGAAGTGGTCCTCCGGGACACGGTCGACTGCTCGGACCAAGGGGTGCCCGCGACGGACGGCCCTGGTGCGCGGAGGTCCATTCCCTCCGCTCCCGGGGGCCTCACCGACCCGGTCCGCTGTCACTCTCACACTGTGAGTGCTAACGCCAATGATTAGCACTCCGGGTGGGCGAGTGCAAGCCCAATCGGCAATCCGCGAGCCGCCGCCGGGGCCGCCCGGGAACGCCGACGGGCCCGTGCGACACGAGTCGCACGGGCCCGTCGAGAAGCGAGAGGTCACCAGCCGCAGGGCCGCGCCGAGCTCCTGGGGTCGGAAGGGGTCAGACCGCGGCGCGGACCATGTCCGCCTGCGGGCCCTTCTGTCCCTGAGAGATCTCGAACTCGACCCGCTGGCCCTCCTCGAGGGTGCGGTAGCCGTCCATCTGGATCGCGCTGTAGTGGACGAAGACGTCCGCACCACCGTCGACCGCGATGAAGCCGTAGCCCTTCTCCGCGTTGAACCACTTGACGGTGCCCTGAGCCATTCCGAACTCCCCTAGTGCTGTGCTGGCCCTTCACGCGCCCGCAGGTCGCGGGCCCGGATTGGTTGAAGGCCGGCCCGGGGAACCCCCCCTGGGCGCAGCCGTGCACGCCGCAACCCTCCGTGCAGGACGCCAGGCGGCTTCCGGCGAGCGGGTGATTGCGTCGACCGCCGCTGAATGTATCCGGATCGACGCCCTCTGCAACAGGGCCAACCACCGGTAATTCCGCCTCGATGTCAAGGGACAGGACGGGCCGAATCGGAATAATCTCGGCATTTCACGCCGGACATAGCGGACGAATTACTCAAATGTCCGCGGGAATTCTGACATCCGCCTGACATGTTTCACGGGCCGGTCCCGCCGGCCGGACGCCCCCGGGCCGAGCACTGCGGGGGCCGAAAGGGAAACCCTGTTCCCAACCGAGCCACACTCTACTCCGACTCGACCGGGAAATATTCCGGCCGGAATGCCAGCGGTGGGCCCCGCGAAACGGGTAAGGTAATAACGTAGCGCGGGGGGGCGCGGGGTTGTGGGGGAGGGGGA
>NZ_JBSHBN010000277.1:0-6524 GCF_053612025.1 Kitasatospora sp. NPDC054768 | reverse complement strand
TCAGCCTCCGATCTGCCCCTGGTTGGGCTTACCCGGGGGACCCCCAGCACGGATCAGGCCCGCGGGCCCGCCGCAACGCTTGCGGCGGGCCCTCGGGCGTTCCGTACCCGGCCCCGGGAGGTCCCCGGGAGGTCCCGAGGAGGCCTGTGAGGGGCCTCAGGGGCGCCGCAGCTCCGGCGGCGGGGTGCGCTTGGCGTCCATGTCGTCCACCCGCACCAGGCTGCCCCAGACGGCCATCCGGTAGCGCGAGGTGTACACCGGCGTGCACGTGGTCAGGGTGATGTAGCGGCCGGGCCCGGCGTAGCCGGAGCGGGCCGGGACGGGCGCCACGATGCCGGTGTCGTACTTGGACGTCTCCGCCAGGGTGCTGTCGACCTTGTAGACGTACCACTTGTCCTGGGTCTCGACCACGACCGCGTCGCCCTGGTGGACGGCGTCCAGGTCGTGGAACTTGGCGCCGTGGCCGTCCCGGTGGGCGGCCAGCGCGAAGTTGCCCTCCTGGTCCCAGGGCATCGCGGCCTTGTACGGCTGCTCGTACACGCCCGCCACGCCGTCGTCCAGGACCTCGGTGGAGGTGCCCAGCCGGATCAGCACCTGGAAGTCCCTGCCCATCGCCGGGACGTGCAGGAAGCCGACGTCGTCCCCGACCGCGAACTGCTTCGGCGCGGCCGTGGGCGCGGCGCCGGGGGCACCGGACGCGCCGGGGGCCGGGGCGGCGCCGGAGGCGGCCGGGGGGCCGGGGTTCGGGCCCGCCGCCCAGCTGCCGCGCAGCCGGTCCGCGGCCGCCGAGGCCGAGCGGTCCGCCTGCACGTTGGTCCACCAGAGCGAGTAGGCCACGAACAGGCCGAGCACCAGGCCCAGGGTGATCAGCAGCTCGCCGAAGACGCCGAGCGCGGCCAGCGCCCGGTTCCGGCCCCGCCCGGCCCGCGGCTCGGGTGGGGGGAAGGCCTCCTGCGCCGGTTCGGCCGACTGCGCGGTCTCGTCCTGCATCTGCGGTGTTCCCCCTCCGGGCCGGGCGGCCGGGCGGCTACCCGCCCGTGATCGCGGCCGGCTTGCCCTGGGCACGCGGCCGTTCCTCGATCATCTTGCCAAAGACGATGAGACGGAACTTGGAGGTGAACTCCGGGGTGCACGTCGTCAGCGTGATGTAGCGGCCGGGACCGGTGTACCCGGCGCCGTTCGGCACCGGCTTGATCACGCTCACGTTGTTCGGGGAGGTCTCCGGGATGCCCCCGGTGACCTCGTAGGTGTAGTACCCGGCGGCGGTCTCCACCACGATCTTGTCACCCTTGCCGAGCTGGTTGATGTACCGGAACGGCTCGCCGTGGGTGTTGCGGTGGGCCGCCAGCGCGAAGTTGCCCGCCTTGTCGCCCGGCATGCCGGTGCCGCTGTAGTGGCCGACCAGGCCGTTGTCGAGCACCGCCGACTTGGAGGTGCCCTCGGCGATCGGGAACTTCAGCCCCAGCTTGGGCAGGTGGATGATGGCGAAGCCCTTGCCGGGCTCGAACACCTCGGGCTTGTTCGGGTCCGGGGCCGGTTGGCCCGGCTGGACGGGCGGGGCGACCGCGTTGAACTGCTGCTCCAGCTTGTTGCGGGCCCCGTCGGCGGCCTCGTCGGCCTGCACGTTGGTCCACCAGAGCTGGTACGCCACGAAGAGCAGCATCACCACGCCGAGCGTTATGCACAGCTCGCCGACGCCCCGGGCGGCCACCACGAGCAGGGACTCCTTGGGACGCACCCGCCCGGCGGCGCGGCCGCCCGCCCGGCGCCGGCCGTTGCCGGAGCGCAGCGAGGTGCGGCCCTGGGCGGCGCGGCGGCGCTCGGCCCGGCCGCCGGTGGGGGCCGGTTCGGCGGCCGGCGCGCCGAGGTCCGGGGGCAGCCGCAGCTGGAGGGTCTGGTCGGGCAGCCAGGGGTACTCGGGCCCGTCCACCAGGGGCTCCTGGGCCTGCTCGTAGACGCCCCAGGCGTCCTCGGGCACGGTCTGTCCCGGGTGCTGCCGGTAGGGCGCACCGCCGGTGCCGTCCTCCTGGCCCGGGTACCCGGGCCCGCCGTACTGCTGCACGGTGCCGTACGGGTCCGCCTCCGGCTGGAAGCGCCGCTCCGGACGCAGCGCGGTCACGCCGGTCAGCCCCGGCCGATCACCGGGGCGAGCCCGGCCGACCGGTCGACCGCCTGCGGGAAGCCGCACTCCGCGAGCCAGTTGGCGAGCATCCGGTGCCCGCCCTCGGTGAGCACCGACTCGGGATGGAACTGCACGCCCTCGACGGGCAGTTCACGGTGCCTCAGGCCCATGATCACGCCGCTCCCGGTGCGCGCGGTGACCACCAGCTCGGCCGGCACGGTGGCCGGCTCGACCGCGAGCGAGTGGTAGCGGGTCGCGGTCAGCGGCGAGGGCAGGCCCTCGAAGACCCCGCCGTCCTCGTGCTCGACCGGCGAGGTCTTGCCGTGCAGCAGCTCGGGCGCCCGGCCGACCACCGCGCCGTACGCGGCCGCGATCGACTGGAGGCCCAGGCAGACGCCGAACACCGGCAGCCCGATCCGCGCGCAGTGGTGCACCATCTCGATGCAGACCCCGGCCTCCTCGGGGGCGCCGGGCCCGGGGGAGAGCAGCACTCCGTCGAAGCCCTCCTCGCCGGAGCGGCGGACGGCGTGCTCGACGGTCACCTCGTCGTTGCGCACCACCTCGCAGGTGGCGCCGAGCTGGTACAGGTACTGGACCAGGTTGAAGACGAAGCTGTCGTAGTTGTCCACCACCAGGATGCGGGGCGGGGTCGTCCGGGTCGTCATGCGCGCGTGGTCTCCGTGGGGTGCGGTGCGGGAAGGGAGTGCCGGGCCCGCCGGCTCAGCCGGTCGCGGCGCCGTCGCCGCCGTCCACTGTGACGTCGCCGAAGGGGAGCAGCGGTTCCGCCCACGGGAAGACGTAGGTGAAGAGGAGGTAGACGATCCCCAGGACGAGGAGCAGCGAAATGACGGCCCGGACCAGGGTGTTCCCCGGGAGGTGACGCCAGATCCAGCCGTACATGGTGCTCCCTCGACGTAGCGGACTGGGTTAAAGAGTAGACCCGCCGTGCACGGCCGCGGGGCCGGTCCGCTACTGCTGCCCGCCCGCCGACCGCAGCTCGGTGGTGCCGGAGTAGCCGGGCAGGTTCAGCTCGCCGCTCTCCTGGACCTTCCAGCCCAGCCCGTACGCCTGGACGTACTGGAGGTACTTGCGGATCGTCGGGTCCGCGTCGACGGCCGAATGCAGGGCGTCGGTTCGGCCCACCGCCTTGACCACGTACGGCGGGGAGTAGACCCGGCCCTGGAGGAGCAGGGTGTTGCCGACGCAGCGGACGGCGCTGGTGGAGATCAGGCGCTGGTCCATCACCTGCACGCCCTCGGCGCCGCCCCGCCACAGCGCGTTGACCACGGCCTGGATGTCCTGCTGGTGGATGACCAGGTCGTTGACGCGGGGCTCGGGCACCCCCGGGATGCGCGCGGTGGCGTTCGGCGGGGCGTCGTTGAGGGTGACGGTCAGGCCGCCGCCCTGGAGCGGCTCCAGCGCGGCATCGGAGCGCAGGCCGTCCAGCTGCGCGGTGTCGGCGGGGTCGTGGCCCTGCTGCTCGGTGAGCTGCTGGGCGCGGGCCTGGAGGTCGGCGAGCTGGGACTGCGCCTGCTGGTTCTGCGCGCTGCGCTGGCGGACCACGTCGCCGAGGCTGAGCAGCGAGTTGTCGGTCCGCAGGTCGGTGCCGCGGGCGGTCTGCGCGCTGATGTAGAAGAGCAGGCCGGCGAGCGCGAAGACGGCGCAGGTCAGGGCACGTCCGACAATTCGGGTGCCGGAACGGCGGGTAGGGGCCGACTCAGGGGGAATCGACAAATTAGTCACCGTACCCTTATCTCCTCAAGACCCGCCGAGCCACTACGCTAACGGACGCCGGTGGCATGTGGCGGAGCGGTCCCCAGGACGTTCTCCACGGCCGACCGCAGCCGATTCCACCCGCTGCACCCTGCGCGGTCTCACAGCGCATCGACAGGAGAGCTCCTCGTGCCGAAGTCTCGACTCCGCAAGAAGTCCGACTACACCCCGCCGACGACGGCCGCGGTGAAGATCAGTTCGGGCCGCAGTTGGGTCGCCCCACTGATGCTGGCGCTGTTCCTGATCGGCCTGGTGTGGATCGTCACCTACTACGTGACCAGCGGCACCTACCCGGTCGAGAGCTGGCGGAACTGGAACATCCTGGTCGGCTTCGGCTTCATCGCCGCAGGGTTCGGCGTCTCCACCCAGTGGAAGTGACGGCCCGCCCGTCCTGAGGCTCTGATTCGAGCCGTTTCCCGCCGCTCCGGATCGCTCGTCCCGGGGCGGCGGTGAGGCGTGCCCGGAACCGGTCGGGAATCCGGTCGTTTGTCCCCACCATCGGACTGGCGTGCTTATCCACATGGTTATCCACACTGGGGAAAAGTCTCCCCAGCCTGTGGATAACTTTCCCGGGCGGAGTCGTGCACAGCTGTGCGCAACTCCCCGGAAACGAGAAAACCGCACAGCAGGACACGCGTAGAACAGCAGTCCGCAACCGGGTGGCCGCACAGCCTGTGCACAACCCCGCACCCGCTGTGGACAAACGTCCGGGCGGTCAGGCCCCGTAGAGGGCCATCCCGGTCAGCAGCATCCCCGCCTCGACCGCCACCGCGCCCGCCACCGCCAGCGCCTGGACCAGGCCGCGGCGCTCGCGCGGGGCGTACATCAGGCCGGCCGCGGTCAGCGCGCCGAGCACCAGCCCGCCGACGTGCGCCCGCCAGTCGATGCCCGGGCGGGAGAAGGTGACGACCAGGTTGAAGACCAGGAACGCCATCGCCGGGCCGAGCGGGCCCCTGTTCCGCAGCTGGAGCACGATCGTGGCGCCGATCAGCCCGAAGACCGCCCCGGAGGCGCCCACCGAGTTCATCCAGTCGCCGGCCACCAGGAAGGCGAAGGTGCTGCCGCCCAGACCGGAGACCAGGTACAGGGCCAGGAAGCGCAGCCGGCCGAGCGCCTCCTCCAGCGTCGGGCCGAGCCAGAACAGCACCAGCATGTTCATCCCGACGTGCCACCACTCCAGGTGCAGGAAGGTGGCGGTCAGCAGCCGGTACCACTGGTCCGGGCCGTCGGCGATGCCCGCCGGACCGCCGAGGATGTCCCGCCCCGCGCTGAACAGCGACCAGGTCTGGCCCAGCCGCGGGGTGAGCACGTAGGCCGCCAGCACCCAGACCACGACGTTGAGGCCGATCAGCACCCGGGTGACCAGCCCGCCGTCGGCGGCCAGGGCACCGCCGAACCGGGTGGTCGCCCGACGCGTCCCGGCGTGGCCGTCGCCGACGCACTCCGGGCACTGGAACCCCACCGAGGCGGTCACCATGCACTGCGGGCAGATCGGCCGCTCGCAGCGGGTGCAGGAGACCCCGGTGGGGGTCCGCGGGTGCCGGTAGCAGCCGGGCGGACCGGCCTCCGGGGACCGATCGGCCGACGGCCGCGGCTCGTCCGGGAGCATCAGCGGAGTCCCCTTCCCGTACACGACCTCCGAAACCGCCAGCCTACTGCCGCGCCCCCGCTCCCGGACCGGCTCCCCCACAACCGCCCGCCCGCCGCCGGGCCCGGGTACCGCCCGCCCCTCCGCCCCCACCCGTCGCCGCCCCGCGCCCTCCGCCACCCCGCGGGGCCCCGCGAACGGCCCACCCCGACCTGCCGTCGGACAAATCAGGATGCATGATCAGCATTCAGGTGGATATGTGCATATAGGACGCCACCCAGGAGGAGAGAGACTCGTGAGCTTTTCGGATTCGGCCCGAGAGACGGCCACCAGGACCCGGGACACCGCCGCACACTTCGCGGACGGCGCCAAGCAGCGCCTCGGCCCCGCCTTGGACGCCTTGGGCCCGAAGGCCGCGCTGGCCGCCCACAACCTCCGCATCCAGTACGACAGGCATCTCGCCCCGCAGTTCGGCCACGCCTTCGCCAGCCTGCCGCCGGAGGCCCAGCAGAACGCCCTGAAGGCCCTCCACCGGGCCCAGGAGGCCGCTCTGGCGGCCCGCCTGTCCGCCGCCCGGGCCGCGGACCAGGCCCGCACCACCGTGGCCCCCAGGGTCGCCCAGGCGGTCGAGGAGGCCCGCGCCACCGTCGGCCCGGTCGCCCACGAGGCCCAGACCCGCGGCGCCGCCGCGCTGACCGCCCTCCAGGGCAACGTCAGCTCGGCCGAGATCAGCGAGCTGGCCGCCCGGAACGCCAGGAAGAAGGACTGCAACCGCCTGGCCACCGGCCTGGCCGTGGCCGGTCTGCTGGCGATCGGCGGCGGCATCGTGGCCTGGCAGTGGTGGCGCCGGCACAGCAACCCGGAGTGGCTGGTCGAGCCCCCGGCACCGCAGGAGCCCCGGCCCACCGGCGCACACGCCGCGTCCGCGCCGGTGAACGGCTCCGGCCCGGACGCCGGCGCCGAGGGCCCGGACGGGGGCCCGGTCGGCGAGAACGACGGCCCCGCCACCGAGGACGGCCCCGGGCCGCGCTGACCGTGCGG
>NZ_JBSHBN010000276.1:0-6575 GCF_053612025.1 Kitasatospora sp. NPDC054768 | reverse complement strand
CCCGACGTCCACGCCTACAACGCGGACGGCCAGGAGATCTACAACCAGAAGACCCAGCCCAACGTCAAGGGCACCCGCCCGTAGACGTCACACCGCACGCACGGTGGTGGGGCGATCATCCCCGGCGGGTCCTCGGCCACGTCCCTCGCCCCTTCGCCGAGTGGGCCGCCCGCGACGCCGTCGCTCCGCTGACCGGGCAGCCCCGCGGGAACCCCGGGACCGGACACGGACCGGGGGCGCGGAGGGCGGCGTGCCCGGCAGGCCGCCGGTCGGGTGTCAGCGGCCTGTCGGTGATGCGCCGGTCAGATGCAGGTGGGCTCTGGGACCTTCAAGAGGTCCCGCCGGGTGCCGATCCGGCTGCGGATTCAGGGGAAGGGGATCTCTTGTGCATGACGTAGTGATCGTGGGCGCCGGCCCGGTGGGGCTGTTCCTCGCCTGCGAGCTCGGCCTCGCGGGCTGCTCGGTCCTGGTGCTCGAACGGGATCCGGAACCCCGTTCGCCGTTCAAGGCGCTGCCGCTCGGCATCCGGGGCCTGTCCTCCGCCTCGGTCCAGGCGTTCTACCGCCGCGGGATGCTGCACCGGCTGGTGAAGGCATCGGGCGTCGACGACGAGCCCGGCGCGCACCCGGGACCGGACGCGCCGTCGGTTCCCCGTCGCGGTGGCCACTTCGCCGGCATGATGCTCGATCCGGCCAGGATCGACTCCGCGGCCCTGCCGTACCGGCTGCCCAACCCGGCACCGGAGGGCATGCCGACACACGTCGAAGCCATCGAGGCGGTGCTGGCCGAGCGGGCCTCCGAGCTGGGCGTGGACGTCAGGCGCGGCGTCACGGTTTCGGCCATCGCGCACAACGACGGGAGCGTGATCGCGCAGGCGGGCGAACACGCGTACACGGCACGCTGGCTGGTCGGCTGCGACGGCGGACGCAGTACCGTACGCGGGCTCGCGGGCTTCGACTTCGTCGGGACCGAGCCGCTGTGCACCGGCTACACCATGCTCGCCACCGTCGCCGACCCCGAGAAGCTGAGCCCCGGGTTCAATCTGACACCCACGGGCATGTACCTCCAGCCCGCGGGGGACTACATCGCCGTGCTGGACTTCGACGGCGGCGCGTTCGATCGCTCGCGGCAGCCGACGCGCGACCATCTCCAGACGGTTCTGCGCCGGGTGTCCGGCACCGACGTGACACTGAGCGAGGTCCGTCTCGCGTCGAGCTTCACCGATCGGGCGATGCAGACGACGGCCTACCGGCACGGACGCGTCCTGCTCGCGGGCGACGCCGCTCACATCCACTCGCCCCTGGGCGGGCAGGGACTCAACGCCGGCATCGGCGATGCCCTGAACCTGGGCTGGAAGCTGGCGGCGGCCGTGCACGGACACGCGCCGGACGGACTTCTCGACACCTACGGCCGCGAGCGCCATCCGGTGGGGTCGGCGGTGCTCGACTGGTCGCGCGCACAGGTGGCGGCCATGCGGCCGGACCCGCACGGCCAAGCCGTCCAAGGGGTGATTCGCGACCTGATCAACACCCGTGACGGAACGACCTACGTGTTCGAGCGAATATCGGGATCGTCCATCCGCTACGACCTCGGCAGCGAGCACCCGCTGGCCGGCCGCAGCGCCCCGGACTTCTGCATGGAAGACGGCACCCGTCTTGGCGACCTGATGCGGGACGGACGGGGCGTCACGCTCGACTTCAGCGCCGACCGATGCCTGCACGGTCCGGCGAGGGGCTGGGAGAGCCGGATGCGGTACGCGGCCGGTCCGGCGAAGGACGACCTCGGATTGGGTGCCGTGCTGGTCCGGCCCGACGGCGTGGTCGCCTGGGCAGGCGATCGCGCACCTGATCGTGAAGCGTTCGAGCGGGCCGCGGACCGCTGGTTCGGCGGTCCGGAAAGCTGAAACGGGCGCCGCCCGGCACCCGGCGTCGCCTTCGGTTCCGAAGTCCCGGACGGCGAAGGCCCGACCCTCAACATCGTGGGACCCACCCCGGCGGCCTGACGGCCGCCGGGGTCGTTTCACACCGCTCCGTCGATATCGGGCCCGTCGCTTTCACGAAGCTCGGATCACGCCCCGGACCGGCTGCGGGTAGCCGATCTCGGCGATGTCCTCGGCCAGGTCCACGAGGGTGAGCTCCGAGTTCAGCGATGACACGAGCTTCCGGCTCAGCGGTCGCAAGGCATAGACGTCGCGCACCGCTTCCAGGTCCACGGGAACCTCGTAGGAGTCCTCGGCGAAGCGCTGGAACGCTTCCGGCGAACGGTCGACCAGGAGCTCGAACAGGCCCGTTGCCCCGTCGGGGTCGGAACACTCGGCGGGGAAGTCCATCATGCCGTGCCGCCACCGATCGTCCGTCGCCTCCCGCCACAGGCAGGCCGTCACGACGGGAACGTCGTCCTCGTCGGTGAACGCCGGCTCCTCGACGAAGGGCCTGAAGACCTCCGGAACCTCGTCGATCACTCCCGGCCAGGGCTCGCCGTCGTTGCCGTACGGGCTCATCGGCGCTTCGTGGTCGAATCCACGGACATAGGCCCCGGCAGCCGAGAACACGATGGAGTACTCGTCCCCCGACCCGTTGCGCATCGACGCCATCTCCTCGCCGTCGGCCCAGCCCGCGTTGAAGGAGTAGTACCGGCCTTCCCAGTCCGGGCTCAAGATCGCATCGAGCATCGCCAGTGAGCGGCACAGGTTCCGCAGGTCGGCGATCGAAGGGAGCCGGCGGGCTACGTCATGGACAGTCACGTGCTCATCCAAGCGGATGCCCCTGACACCCAGGTTCTCCCCCACGGCTGTCACACTCACCAGCAGCGCCGAAGTCAGGTGGGTCGACTCGCGACGGTTGAATACGCGAGCCCACCAGTAGCGCCCCAAGCTCCGGAAGCCGGCCGAACAGGTCGGGGAGGCCGCGCACGCCGTTGCGCACGGACTCGTGAGACAGCGCGAGGCCGGGGCCGGTGCTCGCCTCGACACCGGCGAGGCACCGGAGGATGTTCCACCTCGTGTGCCCCAGCCAGCCGGCGACCATGAACACGAACCAGCTCGGACCAGACGGCGGCAGCGCTCCGCCCCCCGTGACATAGCCGTCGAGGACCGAGCGGAAGACGGCGGGCTCGATGCCGTCGAAGCCGGGCCCCTTCGCGAGGCTCAGCGCGGTCGAGCCCAGCTCGCCGGACAGGTCGAGCATCCCCGAGAGCTCCCAGTCGAGCACCACCGGCCGCCCCTCCCGAGCGAGCAGGTTCCACGGCTGGATGTCCCTGTGGGTCAGCACCACGGGGCCCGGCCGTTCGCAGGTGTCGACGAAGTGGGCGATCGCGAGGAACGTCTCGACGTGAGAGGCGAGTTCGTCGGCCCACGGCTGTCCGGTCGCCGCCGCCCGCGCGGCGAGCTCGGGCCAGTCCCGTGACGTCGGTTCCTCGATCGACTCATGGGGCCACGCGACGTCGAGCGCGTGGATGCGCGCGAGGATCTCACCGATCTCGAACGCGTACGCCGCCGACACCGGTGCCTCCGGCACCTTCTCTCCCTCGACCCATCGATGAACGAGCGTGCGGTGGCCGGCCGAGATCGGCTCCGGCATCGGGATGCCGGCGGCGAAGGCCGCCCGCTCGAACCTGAACACGTCCTCGACACGATAGGTCCAGCGGCGGTCGACGAGGTTCAACTCCTTCACCGCGAAGGACCCTTGGTCGGTGTCGAGCCGGTACATCCGGTTGGCGAACCCGCCGTGGACGCGAGTCATCGGCCCGATCGGCGTGCCGAGATGCGAAAGGTCCATCCACGCATGCTAGTGCCGGCAGTCCCTCTGGCCTGCCGGCCTGCTGGATTGGCCCGTGGTGGCATCGCACGGCGTGGGACCATCTCGGCATGCGACTGATTGCCGATGGGGCCACGCCGACGTCGCGGTTGGTCCTGGTGGAGGACTTTGAAACCGACAACGGCTACGCCTTCGAGCCGGCAAGACCGCTCTTCCTGGCCGTCGGCGATCGAATCGGCTTCGAGGACGGGAAGCCGGTCGTCGTGCGGGTGAGCGGAGAGCGGCTGGTTCCCGTCGGCGGCTGGTCCACCCCGCTGCGACATCAGGGCCGGCCGACGCAGCTGACCGTGCCGCCAACACCCCTCTTCGGGCCGCCTGTTGAGACCGTCACGGCCTGGTCGTCCACCGGACAGCAGTACGGCCTCGGCGTGATCTTGTGCGTTGCGAAGCACCCATGATCGGCTCGGCTCCGCCGCCCCGGTCGGGCCGTCGGCGGTCAGGCCGTCGGCGGGCGGCGGGGCTCAGCGGCCGGGGTTCTCGTCGATCCGGGCGATGTGGTCGAGGACGGCGCCAGCGCCGTCCTCGGCTGCCATCAGCCCGGCGACGACGGCCGCACGGCGGCGGACCGGCTCGGCCAGCGCGGCCGTGATGGCGGCGGCGAGGCGTTCGGCGGTGAGGTCCGCGAACGGCACGGGCTGCGGGGCGACTCCCAGCCGGTGCAGCCGTGCCGCCCAGAACGGCTGGTCGACCATGACGGGCACCGGTACGGCGGGGACGCCGGCGCGCAGCGTGGCGCCGGTGGTGCCGGCTCCGGCGTGGTGGACAACGGCGGCGGTTTGGGGGAAGAGCCAGTCGTGGGGGAGGTCGCCGATGGACAGGATGCCGTCGCCCGCCGCCTCCAGGCCGGCCCAGCCCGCCTGGACGACTGCGCGCACGCCGGCTTGCCGCACGGCCGCCGTCACCAGTTCGCCGAGCCGGGCACCCTCGCCCGGTGCCATGCTGCCGAAGCCGATGAACACCGGGGCCGGACCGGCGTGGAGGAAGTCGAGCAGTTCGGCCGGGGGTTGCCAATCCAGCGGCCGGGCGGGCCACCAGAAGCCCGCCACGTCGACCGGAGCCGGCCAGTCCGCCGGGCGCGGCAGCAGCAGGGGGCTGTAGCCGTGGACGACCGGTCGGGTGTGTCCGAGCGGCGGCGGTGGTGTCGTGCCGGGCAGGCCGAGGCGCTCGCGCATCCGGGCCACGGCGCCCGAGAACAACCGGTCCGCGCTCCGGAGCCGTTCCTGGCCGGCGGCCAGGTTGCCCTCCGGTCCCAGGTCCTCGCTGCCGGCGGGGCCGGACAGCGGGAACTCCCTGGTGGCGAAGGCGGGCGTGAGGTAGGTGCCGAGGACGGGCACGCCGTGGGCCTCCCCGGCCGTGCGGCTGAGCGGCGACGGGGCGAAGGCGGTGAGCAGCAGGTCGGCTCCGCCCGCCACGGCGTCCGCCACGCCGTCGGCGAGCCCGTCCACGAACGCGGTCATCAGCGCGCGGGTCTCCTCCGGGGAGGTCGCGCGGGCCCTGGCGCGGATGAGTTCCTCCGGGTCCCCCGGCAGCGGCCGGTGCTCCAGGCCGCAGGACTCGATCAGTGTCGTGAAGGTCGGATGGGCGGCCACGGCGACCCGGTGCCCGGCGTCCATCAGGCGCCGGCCCAGGCCCGTGAACGGTGCGACGTCCCCGCGGGAGCCGGTGGTGACGATCAGGATGCGCATGGAGGTGATTCTCCACGACGGGCCCGTACTCGTTCGGCTCCGCCCGCTCACCGCCGGGGACCTGGGGCTGTACGGACGGCTGCTCGCCGGGCGCGCCGCTCTCACCGCCACCGACCGCGCAGAGGGGGCCAACCTTCGTTGAAATTTGGCCGATAATAAATCGACCCCGCCTCTTGCCTCAACCTGCGCTCCCAGGTGCATAGTTAAAGCCCGGCTCAAGGCGCACACCTGTGGAAACGCCTTCCCATTGCGTCGGCCCCAGAAAGCGGGGCGCGCGAAAGAGGTTGTTTCCCGTGCGAGAAGAGGGCATCTCTCGGAGGGGGCGGCTCGGTGGCAAGGCATGGAATTCGCAGGTTGACAGCGTTGGGAAAAGCCGTCATCGCGACAGCGGTGACGGTCTTCACGATCTTGGCGACCACGGGTACGGCCGGTGCCGTCTCCGGACCAGGCCCGAACAGTGCCCGCCCCGACTTCTCGGCCCAGGCGAGGAGCGTCGGGCTGAACACTTCTCAGGCTGCGGCACTTCAGGACACGGTCAACGGCTATCTGGCCACAATGGGCGGGACCCAGACGGCCATCAACAAGATCGACCTGAGCGCGGGAGGGAGACTGCTCATTCCGTTGCCCGGGGAGCAGCGGGCTCGTGACCTCTCCGCGCCGGACGGTCCCGAAGAGTTCTGCCCGTACACCTATGTATGCGCTTTCAGCTTGCCGAACTTCTGGGGCACGTCCCTGCAGTTCTTCACCTGCAATCAGCTGAATCGCATCACCTGGACCGGGACCGGATCGTGGATCAACAATCAGCGGGCCGCATTGCACGCCACGTTCTACGACCGCAACGGGAATCTCGGCTGGACTTCACCCGGTGGCTTGAGCTGGGACGTTGAAGCCTCCTGGGACTGGGTCTGGTGGCTCAGCCCCTGCTGAGCCGGACCGCGCGCCGGTATGGGCGCCCGCCGGCGCCGTGCCGGGCCGGTGGACGGGCGCTGCCGGGCAGCCGTGGGGGCGGCCTCCGACACGGGCGGGGGCCGCCCCCCCCTCAGGGGGCGGGCGGGGGGTGCGTTGGGGGGGGGCC
>NZ_JBSHBN010000275.1:0-6771 GCF_053612025.1 Kitasatospora sp. NPDC054768 | reverse complement strand
CCGCACCGCCCGGTCGCGGGCCCCCGGCATCTGTGGCCTCGGCGGCACCGAAAACCGCACCGCCGGGGGGCCCACTCGGTGGAGCCGGCACCCGGGCGGTCCGGGGCGTACGGGGGTTCGCGCCGTGCGGTCAGACGGTGACCCGCTCGGTGCGCTCCGCCGGGACGTCGGCGGGCTGCTCGGCGGTGGCGGAGGCGGCGGGGGTGTTCTCCCGGGGCGTGGGGAGCACGGCCATGATCGCGCCGGAGATCACGATGGTCGCCGCCCAGGCGAGCCCGTACTTGCCGATCGGGGTGTCGGAGAACGGGCCGGCGAACCAGTCGCACTTGGTGAAGGCGAGCCCGATCAGCAGCGCGAGCACCCAGGAGACCATCGCCTGCCAGCAGAAGCCGGCCTTGTACCAGTACGGGCTGTTCCTGCTGGTGTCCATCAGCGCGGCGGCGTCGTAGCGCACCGCACGCGACCGGCGGCGGAACATGTCCACCGCGTAGACGCCGATCCAGGCCGAGAAGGAGACGGCGAGCAGGATCAGGAAGGTGATGAAGGAGCCCAGGAAGCTCTTGGCGACCAGCATCAGCAGCAGGCCGCCGACCAGCGAGATCACGGCGTTGATGCTGACGGCCGTGGCGCGCGGCAGCTTCACGCCCATGGTCTGCGCGGTGAAGCCGGCCGAGTACATGGAGAGGCTGTTGATCAGCAGCATGCCCACGATCGCGGTCAGCAGGTAGGGCACGGCCAGCCAGGTCGGCAGCAGGTCGCCGAGGAAGGAGACCGGGTCCGCGGCCTGTGCCAGGCCGGGCGAGGCCACCGCCATCACGGCGCCCATCAGCACCATCGGCACCATCACCAGGCCGGCGCCGGAGACCGTCACGCCGACGATCTTCCGGCCGGAGGCGGAGTGCGGCAGGTAGCGGGCGAAGTCCGGGCCGGTGGGGACCCAGCTGATGCCGCCGGCGGCGATGGTCCCGATGCCGGCGATCATCATCGCGGTGGTGCCCGCGGGCTTGGAGAAGACCTCGCTCCAGTTCATGGTCGCGATCAGGTAGCCCAGGACCAGGACGCTGAAGACGCCGAAGAGGTACGTCGACCAGGTGTTGCAGACGTTCAGCGCCTTGCGGCCCATGCCGGAGACCAGGAAGGTGCAGGCGACGAAGGCGAACAGCGTGATGACGATCAGCGCGGTGTTGCTCTTGACGCCGAACATCAGGTCGAGGACGGTCAGCACGGCGTAGGCGCCGGTGACGGCGTTGATCGTCTCCCAGCCGAACCGGGCGACCCAGAGGATCGCGCCGGGGAAGAGGTTGCCGCGCACCCCGAAGGTGGCCCGGGAGAGCGTGGCGCCCGGGGCGCCGCCCCACTTCCCGGAGACCGACAGCACGCCGACCATGCCGAAGGAGGCGAGTGCGGCGCACGCGGCGACGACCAGGACCTGCCAGAAGTTCAACTGGTTGAACACCACCAGGGCCGCGCCCATGGTGAGGAGCAGGACGCTGATGTTCGCCGCGACCCAGGTCGGGAAGAGCTCGCGGACTCTGCCCCGGCGCTCGTGGTCCGGGACGGGTTCGATACCGCGGGTCTCTATCGCGCCGTCGACGTCGACGGTGGACAGGTTGTCCATGAGGGTGGCTCCGTGCGTGTGAAGCGGGAGAATGAAACGGGCAAATGGAACATCTATGGAACTCTTCGCGCGTAGCGCGGGAGTTCAGCCATCCTACTTTGTCCACTTCGTTACGGGTTCGGCCCAGCTGCCCAGCTGCCCAGCTGCCCAGCGGCCGAGCCCGCCCGCGCCCACCTCGGCGGCGCGGCTTCCGCCGCGGCCTGTTCACCGCCCGCCGGGGTCGGCAGACTGACAGCCGGGAGAGAGAGGAGCCGAGATGGCTGTCACGTTCGCGGGGGCCGACACCCGCCCGATCGGCACCATGACCTGCGACCACGGGTGCGGTGCCGTCTTCCACGACGGCAGGGCCGAGACCGACGGCCCGCTGATCCACCAACGGGCCGCTCTCGCGGGCTGGTTCTACCCCTGCCCCGCACCCGGCGTGCAGATCGACGTCTGCCCCGGCTGCCAGCCCTACGACGACTACTGACCCGGTGCGGGCGGCGGAGGGATCCCGCACCGCCCGGCGCTGTGCGCCGTCCTGGGGGCGCGCCCCGACCGTGCGTACGCCCCCGGCGCCGCCCCCGGAGGCCGGAACCGCCGGTCACCACCCCCGGCGGGCCGGATTCTCCCCCGCGCAGGGAAGTTGACCCGTTCCCCCCACATCGCGGTGCGTCGTGGTGCATGATCGCAACGTGAGCACCTGGTGGGACAAGCGCCGCAACGCCCGGCTGGCAGAACTGGCGTCCATGCTGGAGTTCTTCGGCGCCGAACCCGTCGAAGACCCCGGCGTCGGCGAACTCGCCCATGCCGCCGCAGCCCTCGCCGAGGAGTACCGCGCCAGCGACCGCGGCCAGGCCATACACCGCGCCGGCGAGCTGCTGGAACAGGCCGCCGCCGCACTGCACACCGCCGACCGCCTGCGCGGCACCCTGCTCCCCGTCGTCAACCACCACCTGCGCGCCGCCGCCGCGGCCCTGTCGCACGCCCGCGCCTGCCTGCACGCCCAGGTGATGGCGGGCACCGCCCGCCCCGGCCCGGCACCGGAAGCCGGCTGACCCACCCCGCTCGCGCGGGGCGACGCGTTCACTGCGCCGCCCCACCGCACGGATCGCCCTGCTCGGCGGCCGCGCCGCCCGCGAAACCGTCGCCCGCAGCGACAGCGGCCCGTACGGAGGCGGCCCGTACGAAGGGTCCGGCGCGGCCACCTCCAGCAGCGACTACTGACATCCCTCC
Organism: Kitasatospora sp. NPDC054768; assembly: GCF_053612025.1. NCBI lineage: Bacteria > Bacillati > Actinomycetota > Actinomycetes > Kitasatosporales > Streptomycetaceae > Kitasatospora > Kitasatospora sp. NPDC054768. The sequence goes on along the minus strand of NZ_JBSHBN010000275.1, from coordinate 3,938 downwards.
GTCAGGACCGCCGGTGCGGTGGCCGGACCGCTCAGTCCCACGGGCTGGTGGGCACCGGGCCGGGTGCGACGATCGCCGCGATCCCGCCGTCGCGGGCCAGGCCCTCCCCGACCTGCCCCCAGCCTTCCGGGACGCCGAAGGTCAGCAGGTCGGCCCGGTGCTCCTCGTCGCGGAGGAGCTCGACGTGGCCCTCGCAGAGGTCCTCGGTGCCCCGTCCGGCCGGCGGGCCGCCGAAGTGGCGGCGTCCGCCGGACCGCGGCGGAAGGGCCCGGTCAACGCCGAGAGCGAGCAACGCGGCCACGGCCGCCGTGTCGGGGGCGGTGAGCGGCCGGGCGCGCAGCGCCTGCCAGAGGAGGAGGAGAACCAGGCCCAGGTAGGCCGGCGCGGCGATCCACATCAGCGCGACACGGTGGCGCGCGGACACCCCGCGCGGCCTGGTGGCGAGGCCCACCAGGGCGATGACCGGCATCAGGGCCATCAGGGCCATCAGGACGGCGGTGACGGCCAGCGGCCGGTTCACGGCCCACGCCCGCCGCACCAGCTCCGAGGACCTGCCGACCCACACCGTGCGACGTCCTTCTCCGCAGCCGCTCCGGTACCTCCTGCGCAAGAACACCATGGCCCGCAGCCGGCGGACGGGCACGCCGCCGGGCCGCGTGCCGGCGCCCCGTAACGTCCACGGGCGAATCCCCGGACGACCGGCCGCCTGCCGTGCCTACGACGTTCGGGCGCCTCACCCGGGGCCGGGCGACGCCTCGCCCGGGAGTTCGGACGGCAGGTGGTCGTAGCCGAATCGGCCGGGCACCGCCCGGGCGAGCGCCCGGACCAGCGCGGCCGGCGGTGCGGCGAAGACCCCGGGGTAGTCGCGCTCGCCCCGCTCCGGCCGGACCGGCCAGGCCAGCCGTTCCCGGTCCAGGTCGTACCGCGCGTCGACCCCCTCCCGGTTGCCCCGGGCGTCCAGGCGGGACCAGCGGCCGTCCAGGTGCACGGCGTTGAGGGCGTGCAGCATGAATCCGCCCTCGCCGTCCTCCAGCCGCTGGTAGCACAGGCCGGTCGGCACGCCCTGCGCCCGCAGCAGCGCGGCCAGCAGGTGCGACTTGCCGTGGCAGATCGCGTTGCGCGCGGCCAGCACCTCGGAGGCGCGGAACGCCCCGCTGTACGCGCCCGCGTCCGCGGAGTGCGCCACCCGGTCGCGGACGTGGTGGTACGCCGCCTCCGGCGCGGCCAGCTCGGCGGCCAGCCGCCGCAGCTCCGGGTGCTGATGGTCGATCACCTCGTCCGCCCCGAGGTAGGCGGCGAGGTCGTCGGTCTCCGGTTGCAGGATCATGCCGCCCACGGTGCCGGGCGCACCGTCCACCGCGGGCGGAATTCCACCCCCTGGACAGGCGGCAGGGGACAGGGGACAGGGCCCGGGGCCGCACTGCCCGCCTTGCCCGGGTGGCGGGGCGAACGGCAGGGTACGGGCAGCCGTGGCCCCGCCTCGTCCCCGCGGGCACCGCTCGTCCCCGCCCCGCATCTCCGCTCCGGAAGGCACCCGCGATGACCGACACCACCCGCCCCGCACCCGGCCCCGCCGTTCCACCCGTCGATCCGCACGCCCAGGGGGAGCCGGACGACCGGGAGCAGGGGCTGCTCGGCGACGTCCGGCACCGGGTCCGCCTCCGGGCCGCCGGGACGGGCCCGCGCGCGATCGCCCAGGCCCTCGCCGCCGCCCGGAGGATCGAGCGCACCGCCTACCGGCACACCGGTGCCGGGGAGGAGGAGGCCGCCCTCCACGCGGCCACCGCCCGCGACGAATGGCAGCGCGTCCACGACCACGTCGCCGCCACCGCCTCCCCGCTCTACGACCCGGACGACGACCCCGAACTCCAGCGGGCCCTGGGCCGTGAGCGCCACCGACGGGAGGTCGCCGCCCGCGCCCGCGAGGCCGCCGGCCTCGACCGCCTCACCGACGGCGACCACCAGCCGTCCGCGACCACCCCACCGGCGCCCTCGGCCCGGCCCTGCTGCTGCACCGGGTCGTGCCGCGCCGGGGCATGAGCCGGCCGGGGCGCTACGGCGCGGGTCAGGCCGGGACGAGGTCCCACAGCTGGTCGGGGGTGCCGGCGGCGGGTGCCTGGGTGACCGCTCCTCCGGCCCGGGCGGGGGAGGTGAGGGCGAGGCCGGAATTGGCGTTGGTGATGGTGTAGCCGCTGGTGCGGTCGCCGCGGACGCGGAAGGCCTGGTTGGGGCTGGACATCCGTGACACGTCGGCGGGGTCGACGGTGACGGCGGTGCAGTGGAACTGGATCAGGGGGGTGCCGGCGGTGGTGCTCGACCCGGTCACGTCCAGGCACTGGTCGCTGTGCACCGGGCGCAGGTTCCAGCCGCCCAGGGCGGCCCTGAAGGTGAAGGCCTGGTTGGGGTTCCCGGTGGGGGAGAAGCCGAGCAGGGGTGCCTGGTCGGCGACGGAGGAGCCGGAGACGTCGAGGTAGAGGCCGGTGGAGCGGTTCACGACGCGGTAGCGCTGGTCGAGCTTCGGGTCCTCGAAGCCGTAGGACGTGGGCAGGAGGTAGGAGCCGCGCCACGTCGAGTCGGCGTAGTACTGGCGCCGGTACCAGTCGGCGTAGTCCGGTCGGCAGGAGCCGCCGCGGTGGATCTCGTCGTCGTACGGGCAGTAGGCCTCGAAGACCTGCTGCTTGCGGGCCTGCGCCGGGCCGTCCAGGTTGGGGGCCGACTCCCGGGCCAGGTAGTCCCGGTAGTAGGTCGTGCGCGGCCAGGTCCCGCCGCGACGGTTCAGGGCGCCGAGCAGCAGCCTGGTCGTCGCGACGTGGTCGGGGTGGAAGTTCCCGTCCATGGAGCTCCGCTGGTGGTCCGCCGACGGATCCTCGGTGTTGATCACGGTCGGCCCGTAGTCGTCGATGACGCCCTGGACGAAGGCGAGGACCTGCTCGCGGCTCAGCCGCTGCTGCACCGGCGCGTCCGCGCCCGGGACGGGCCAGGCCTCCCGGCCGTCCGCGTACAGCGCCCACAGCTGGCCCTTGAACATCGTGCCGGCGTCGTTGGACGCGGCGGCGTCGGGCACGCGCAGCTCGACCGTGGAGATCCGGCCGCCCAGCGACCAGGTCGTCGCCCGCACGCCCGCCGCCGAGTAGGGCGCGTGCTGCCAGTCGCCGGGGATGCCGGCGGCCGCCCGGTAGGCCTCGCGGTCGCCGGCCTCACGGCTTTCCATGTAGGCGTACTTGTCGGCGTCCGTGGGATGCGCCGCGACGTCGTCCCGGCTGTAGTACGAGCCGACCAGGAACAGGGTCCGCACGCAGACGTCGGGGTTCGCCAGGTCGTGGATCAGGTCGGGGGTCAGGAAGAGCAGGTCGTCGTCGTGGTGGGCGACCACGTCCAGCACCCGGCCGCCCGAGCACGGTGCGGCGGGCGCCGCGCCGGCCTGCGGGGCGGCCACGACTCCCGCTGCCAGCAGGACGGTCGACAGGACGCCGGAGACCCGGCCGGTGAATCGCACAATCTCCCCCTCGGTGCCTCGGTGCCGCGGGGCACCGGGCCGGGATGCTCCCGGCAGCACCACGCATCATCCGTCAACGCACGGACCGGCGGGGGCACGTCTGCGGGGTGTGGCGGGGGTCTCAGTAGCGGCCGGTCGGTGGTGACCCGGTGTGACGGCGGCGGGCCCGTCAGCGATGCCGCCGAACCCGGGGCGGTGAGGGCGCTCACACACGGATGCGATGAACGACGACGGCTAGCAGTGTCCGTTCTGCCCGTCTTCTGCCACGGGGCGGAACGTGTTCGCGCAGGCGGGGAGGGGTCGAGGCGCCCGGGGCGGCGGTTCCTTGGAATCGGAGCCGGGCGCGTGGCTACGACGGCGGATCGTAGCGAGGGGGTCTTGGCGGGGGCCGATCCGGTCTGGCAACTTGGCATTCGTCGCCAGCCACACCGGCTCCTGTCCC
>NZ_JBSHBN010000274.1:0-6813 GCF_053612025.1 Kitasatospora sp. NPDC054768 | reverse complement strand
GGATGATGCGGGACGCGAAGATCACGCAGATCTACGAGGGCACCAACCAGGTCCAGCGGATCGTGATGGCCCGCAACCTCCCGTAACCCCACCCGACATCCCACTCGACGTACACCCACGGCCCCCGACCGCCCGCCCGCGGTCGGGGGCCGTATGTCGTCCGGCATCGAACCGTCCTGGACGCGGCCCCCGTGACGGTGTCATAAATGATCGTCAACTCATGGGCAGCACGCGACGATTGCGAGAGATCGACGATCATGGGCAGCACCCCCGAGCAGCACCCCGCCGGCAAGGTCTGGCTGATCACCGGCGCCAACTCCGGCTTCGGCCGGGCGCTCACCGAGGCCGCGCTGGCGGCCGGCGACACCGTCGTGGCCGCCGCCCGGCGCCCCGAGACGCTGGCGGAGCCGGCCGCCGCGCACCCGGACCGGCTGTTCCCGGTCCGGCTGGACGTCACCGACCAGGAGCGGATCGCGGCCGTCGTCGCGGAGACCGTCCAGCGGCACGGCCGGATCGACGTCCTGGTCAACAACGCCGGGCGTGGGCTGATCGGCGCCGTCGAGGAGTCCACCGACCGCGAGCTGCGGGACCTGATGGAGCTGCACTTCTTCGGCCCGGCCGCACTCACCCGGGCCGTGCTGCCGCACCTGCGGGCCCGGGGCTCGGGCGCGGTGGTGCAGATGAGCAGCATGGGCGGCCGCTTCAGCTTCCCCGGCGTGGGCGCCTACTCGGCCACCAAGTTCGCGCTGGAGGGGCTGTCCGAGGCGCTGGCCAAGGAGGTGGCCGGCTTCGGGGTCAAGGTGCTGATCGTCGAGCCCGGCGCGTTCCGGACCGGCTTCGCGGGCGGCGACGCGCTCGCCCACAGCGCCCCGATCGAGGCGTACGAGCCGATCGTCGGCCCGGTCCGCACCGGGCTGCCGGACAGCGACGGCAAGCAGGCCGGCGACCCGGCGAGGGCCGCCGAGGCGATCCTGGCCGCGCTGGCCGCCGAGCACACCCCGCTGCGGCTCGCGCTCGGCAGCGACGCGGTGGACGGCGTCCTCGGCACCCTCGACGAGGCGCGGCGGGAGACCGAGACGTGGGCGGCGGTCGGCCGCGGCACCGACTTCCCGGCCGGCGAGTAGCCCGCCGGGCGGCGGACGGCCCCGTCCACCGGGCGGCGGGTGCCCACGCCCCCGGTCGGTGGAGGGCCGCGCGACGAAAACCGCGCGACGGCGGGCAGCCGCGCTCCGTAGGCTGCCCGCCATGTCCTCCGTGCCCACCAGGCCCTCCGTGCTCAGCCTGGCCCCCATCACTCCCGAGAACGTCGACGCCGCCCTCGCCCTGCGGGTCCGCCCCGACCAGGAGGCCCTGGTGGCGCCGGTGGTGAAGTCGCTGGCCGAGGCGTACGCGTACGGGGAGGCCGCCTGGCCCCGGCTGATCCTGGACGACGGGCGGCCGGTCGGCTTCGTGATGGCCTTCTTCGACCTCACCTTCTACCCCGACCGCCCCGGCGACCGCCCCCGCTCCGGCCTGTGGCGGCTGCTGATCGACGCCGAGCGGCAGCGCGGCGGCTACGGCCGCTTCGCCGTCGAGCAGGTCTGCGCCGAGATCCGCCGCCGCGGCGGATCCCGCGTCACCGTCACCCACCACCCGGGCCCGGACGGCCCGGAGGAGTTCTACGCCCGTCTCGGCTTCCGCCCGACCGGCGAGCTGAGCGGCGGCCAGACCGTCGCCGAACTGGACCTCCCGCCGCTCAGCTGAGCAGCGCCGCGGCCTGCTCCCGGGCCTGTCGCAGCCAACCGGCGCGCTCGGCGTCGGAGGAGTCGGTGACCGTGCGGAACACCGTCCGCCGCACCTCGGCGACCCCGACGTACGGCAGCACGCAGGCCGCCCAGATCCGCTCCAGCGGGTCGCCGAACTCCTCGCGCTCCCGGGCCTCCGGGGTGTCCGAGGTGTTCAGCACCAGTGCCCGGCCGGCCCGCAGCAGCCCGGCCGGCTCGCCGTCGGCCGTCCCGAGCTTGTACGCGACACCGGGCGCCAGCACCCGCTGCACCCAGCCGGTGAGCACCGCGGGCGGCATGCCCCACCAGTTGGGGTGGATCAGCACCAGCGCGTCCAGGGCGGCCACCTCGGCGCGGTGCAGGGCGAGGACCGGATCCCCGGACCGCTCCGCCGAGGCCACCGTGCCGGTCTCCTCGGCGGCCAGCAGCGGTGCGAAGCCCTCCGCGTACAGGTCGTGGGCGCGCACCCGGCAGCCGCGCCCCCGCAGTTCGTCCACCACGGCCCCGTACAGCGCGTGGTTGAAGCTCCCCGGCCGCGGATGCGCCAGGTAGACCCCGATCGTGCTCATCTTCCGTCCCCCTCGGGCTGGTTGGCCGGACCGATGGTAGGCGCGTGCCCCGGTGTCGCGCACCCGGCAAGGATCCGCCGGACACGTCCCGGGTCCGGTCGGCCGCCCGGTAGGGTCCGGGGCCATGACCGAGCCGGACTTCCTCACCGAGACCAGGGCGTTCTACGACGCCGTCGCCACCGAGTACACCCAGCTCTTCCGGGACGCGTTGGACCGCATGCCGATGGACCGGGCGATGCTGGGGCTCTTCGCCGACCTGGTCCGCGCCGAGCGGCCGGACGGCAGGACGGCCGAACTCGGCTGCGGCCCGGGCCGGATGACCGGCCCGCTGCACCGGCTCGGCGTCGACGTGCACGGGATCGACCTCTCGCCGCGGATGGTCGAGCTCGCCCGGCAGGCCCACCCGGAGGTGCCGTTCAACGTCGGTTCGATGTTCGACCTCCCCTTCCGGGACGGGGAGCTGACCGGCGTGGTGGCCTGGTACTCGATCATCCACACCCCGGCGGAGCGGCTGCCCGCGGTGTTCGCCGAGTGCGCCCGGGTGCTCGCCCCCGGCGGCCACCTGATGCTCGCCTTCCAGGTCGGCGACCGGCCGTCGCGCCAGGAGCGCCCCTTCGGCCACCCGGTGTCGCTGGACTTCCGCCGGCTGCGGCCGGAGCGCGTCGAGGAGCTGGTGCGGGAGGCCGGCCTGCCGGTCACCTCCCGTACGGTCCGTGAGCCGGAGGGCGACGAGAAGACTCCGCAGGCCTATCTGCTGGCCCGCAAGCCGAAGGGCTGAGGCCTCCAGCGGGCCTCCTGCGCGGCCTCCTGCGCGGTCTTCTACGCGGCCTCGGACGAGGACGGCGGCTGCCCGGAGGCGGTCGCGATCACCTCGTCCAGCACCTCGCGGGAGCGCAGCAGGTCGCTGATCGTCCGGTCGATCCGTTCGCGCTCCGCGGTGAGCTCCTCGACCAGCAGGGGGGTGGCGACCTCGTTCGGGCTGCCGTCGGAGTCCCGCATGCAGGGGAGGATCTTGTAGATGGTCCGGCTGTGCAGCCCGGCCGCGAAGAGCTCCTGGATGTGCACCACCCGGTCGACGGCGGCCTCCGGGTACTCGCGGTGGCCGCCCTCGGTGCGGCGGGCGGCGAGCAGGCCCTGCTGCTCGTAGTAGCGCAGCGAGCGTTCGCTCACACCCGTCCGACGGGCCAGTTCGCCGATCCGCATGCCGCCCACCCCGTCCCCGTGCCGCACTGAGGCCTGAACCTGACATCGATGTTAGCTTCCCGGTCTCGCTCTGGGGCGGAAACCGGATAACACAGCCGCGTCCGGCCGCGCCCGACCGGGGGCAGCGCGCGCCGAACAGGTGATCGTGCCATCATCCCTGCATGTCTTCCAACGTTTTCTTCGACATCACGATCAACGACGAGCCGGCCGGCCGGATCGTCTTCAAGCTGTACGACGACGTCGTTCCCAAGACCGCCCAGAACTTCCGCGAGCTGGCCACCGGCCAGAACGGCTTCGGCTACGCGGGCTCCGGCTTCCACCGCGTGATCCCGGCCTTCATGCTCCAGGGTGGTGACTTCACCAACCACAACGGCACCGGTGGCAAGAGCATCTACGGCGAGAAGTTCGCGGACGAGAACTTCCAGATCAAGCACGACCGCCCGGGCCTGCTGTCGATGGCCAACGCCGGCCGCAACACCAACGGCTCGCAGTTCTTCATCACCACCATCGTCACCGACTGGCTGGACGGCAAGCACGTCGTCTTCGGCGAGGTCGTCGAGGGCATGGACCTGGTCAAGAAGATCGAGGGCCTCGGCTCGCAGAGCGGCCGCACCTCGGCCAAGATCTCCATCGCCGCCTCCGGCGAGGTCAAGTAGTCGCCGCCGCCACTGGCACGCACCGCCCCGGAGCGGGACGTCGGATCTTCCGGCCTCCCGCTCCGGGGCGGTTTCGTACCCGCTCGCCGTACCCGCCCCGGGCCCGTTCCCGCGCCGGGTCGCGGTGCGGTGCGGTGCGGTGCGGCGGGCAGGGTAGCCGGGAGCGCCGCCGTCCGGGCCGGAACCGGGCAATCGTGCGGTCCTCCTTTTCCGGGGCCCTACGCTCGACTTCTCGGACGCGGCCCAAGCCGCGGCCGAACTCGACTCTGCGGCAAGGTGGTTGACCGATGGTGGAGCAGGGCGCCGACGACGGCGAGGTGACCTACGAACAGGTGACGGTGGTCTCCCTGGCCGGCTGCGAGCCGGTCGGCCCGGCGCGGTTCGCCGTCCGGGTCGTCCGCGAGGGCATGACCGTCAAGCGGGTGGCCGGCTACTGGGTGCGCTGGGACGAGCGGTGGGGCGCGGAGGAGGTCCGCCACCACGCCCGCTGGGTCGCGGACGAGGAGTACGTGCGGCCGGACACCGGCAGCCTGGACGGCACCCTCGCGGTGATGGTCGCCGCGTACTGGACGGATCCGACGGGCGCCTTCCCGCGCCGCCCGGGCACCGAGACGGTGGTGACCTTCCGGCCGGGCGAGACCGAGCACGAGCTGGTGCTGGAGCAGCCCGCCCCGGTCGTCCACGCCGCCGCGGCCCCGTACCGCCCGGCCTCGCTCTCGGTGCAGCTGACCCACGCGAGGTGGCTGGGCGGCGACGGGCAGCCGATCCACTACGGCTTCTCGGGCGCCACCGAGGCGGCCGGCGGCGAGGGGGAGTGGCTGGTCCGCTTCCCGGAGTGCGGCACCGGGCTGCTGCCGTTCGTCTAGGCCGTTCCCTCGCTACCGGTGCGTCCGGCGCGTTCAGGTGGCGCAGCAGCTGGCCGGGCCGGTGCCGGGCAGGCCCACCGGCCGCCCGTCCGCACCCCCACCTTGCGCGCCGGGATGCCGGCCCAGACCTCCCCGGGGCCGGTCGAGCGGGTGAGCACCGCATTGGCGCCGACGACGGTGCCCGCGCCGACGGTCAGCACGCCCTCCTTGCACACCACCTTGGCGCCGGCGCACAGCACCGCGCCGTCCTCGACCACCACCCGCCGCATCGCGCTCTCCTCCTGCGGTACCCACGGGTCGGCCCGGCCGATGGTCACGCCGTTGTAGAGCGTCACACCGGCGCCGAGGGTGGTGTACGGGTGCAGCACGGTGCCGAAGCCGCGGTGGAAGACGAGCAGTCCGGGCCCGATCTCGCACGCGGCGGGCACCTCCATCCCGTAGAGCGCGAGCGCCTCCTGGACCAGGCGGCCCAGGAGGCGGTGGCGACGGCGGTGGATCAGCGCGGTGACGAGTGGCATCCACCCATTGTGTCGACGCGGTCGCACAAAGTCGCGGACTACTTGAAGTCCGGCACCGCGGTGTCGTTCTTGAAGGCGGCGAAGAGCTGCTTGGACTTGTTGGCGTCCCACAGCACGGCGGACTCGCCGGTCTTGGTCCGGTAGTCCGGGTTGCCGATCGGCACGGTCAGCGACTTGCCGCTGCCGCCGTTGACGTCCTTCATGGCGAGGAAGAGCGAGCCGAGGTCGGTCAGGCCGCAGTCCTCGTCGACGATCAGGGTGCCGAGCGCCGAGTCGACCAGCGGGTAGAAGGTGAACGGGTTCATCAGGTTGCCGGGGGAGGCGGCCTGGTGGGCCAGGGCGCCGAGGAACTTCTGCTGGTTGCGCATCCGGCCGAGGTCCTGGTCGGCCATCTGGTGGCGCTGGCGGACGAAGGCCAGTGCCTGCTTGCCGGTGAGGGTCTGGTCGCCGGCCTTGAGGTCGAGGCCGGAGTCCTTGTCCTGGACGTCCTGGTCGATCTTCATCTCGACGCCGCCGATCGAGTCGACGATGCCGACGAAGCCGCCGAAGCCGATCTCGGCGTAGTGGTCGATCCGCAGGCCGGTGTTCTGTTCGACGGTCTGGACCAGCAGCCGGCCGCCGCCGTTGCCGAAGGCCGAGTTGATCTTCGCGGTGGTGCCCTTGACCGGCTTGCCGTTGCTGCCCGGGTGGTCGGGGATCGGCACCCAGGAGTCGCGCGGGATGCTCATCAGGGTGTTCCCGTTGTCCCCGACGTGCAGGATCATCATCGAGTCGCTGCGCTTGCCCTCGGTGTCGTGCCCGGTGTGCAGGTCGTCCTGCTCGGCGTCGGTGAGGCCCTGGCGGCTGTCGGAGCCGACGATCAGCCAGTTGGTGCCCTTGCCCGCGGCCGGGCGGCCGGGGTAGTCGGCGAGCACGTTCTCGTGGTTGAGCTTGGAGTCCGCCCAGAACCAGGTGGAGACGGCGGTCACCATGACGGCGATCAGCACGCCGAAGACCGACCACTTCACGATCCGCCGCCGCGGCCAGCGCCGGGCCTGGGCACCGGGCGGGCGGGTGCCGCCGGGCCCGCCGGGGCCACCGGGGCGGCCCTGCCCGCCGGGTCCGCCGGGGCGGCCCTGACCGCCGGGGCCACCGGGCCCGCCGTGAGCGCCGTGGCCTGCGGCGCCGCCGGGAGCACCGCCGGGTGCGCCGGGACGGCCTCCGGGTGCGCCGGCCCCCTGCGGGGGGACGCCGCCGAG
>NZ_JBSHBN010000273.1:0-6866 GCF_053612025.1 Kitasatospora sp. NPDC054768 | reverse complement strand
CGGCCGGGCTCCCCGCCGCACCCGCCGCGGCCGCGCCACCGTCCCGGCCCGCGTCCTCGCCGCCCACCGTCCCCGCCGCGACGGCCACCCGTACGACACCCACGTCCTGCCCTGCCGTCCCAGCACCCCGACGCTGCGCCCGGTCGACCTGGACACCCTTCCCGACCTCACCGCCGAATCCGGCCGCGGCCTCTTCCTCATCCACGCGCTCACCGACCACGTCCAGCTGCGCAACCACCCGCTGCGCGGGGCGATCGTCAGCTTCGACAAGATCCTCAAGTGGCAGGACGGGGCGCTGCTGCGCGCGGCGTCCTAGGGCGTGTCTGACAATTCCCGCCGGGTGCGCGGCGTTGGGGCACGCACCTCGCCGCGTTGTCGTCGGTCGCCAATGCTCCGCAGTGGCTCCCTCCTCCGCCTTGCGATGCACGCACCCCAACGCCGCGCCCTGATCCGACTCGAATTGTCAGACACGCCCTAGGGCAGGCGGGGCCGGCGGCCGGAAACGACGAGGGGCGCGGGCTGTGGGCCCGCGCCCCTCGGGGTCGACCGGGGCGGGGTCAGCTCCGGGTGGCCGACTTGCGGCGGCGCAGGGCGACCAGGGTGCCGGCGCCGACGGCCAGGACGGCCGCGCCGCCGAGGGCGATCGGCAGGGTGCTGGAGCTGGAGCCGGTCTCGGCCAGGTGCGGGCCGCCGGAGGGCGAGGGGGAGGCGGTGGCGGCCGGGGCGTTGGTGGCCGGGGCGTTGGTGGCCGTCGTGGCACCGGCCTCGCCCACGTTGAACTCGCCCAGGTAGTCGTCGAGGAACTGGGTGCACGCCTGCGGCTTGTTGTTGGCCGGAGTCGGGACCTTGTCGTTGTCGAAGGCGTCCGAGCCGGCTTCGTAGTTCGCGCCGTAGTGACCGACCGGGGCCTTGGCGGTGGCGGCGATCCGGACCTTGTAGGTGATCTTCTCGCCCTTGGCCAGCTTGAAATCGGGCGCCAGGAGGGCGCGGTCGTCGAGCTTGGCGGGCTTCCAGCCGGACCCGGTGTCCAGCTGGACGTCGAAGAACTCGGTGCTCCACTGGACCGGACGGTCCCCGAACTCATCGGTCACGTAGAGGGAGTTGTGGACGACGGGGAGGTCGACGCCGCTCTTGTTCTCCCAGGTCATGGTCATCTCGGCGGCTTGGCCGCCCTTGACCAGGGTGGTGCCGTACAGGCCGGTGCCGGTGACCTTGAGCAGGTTGCTCTGGTAGACGCCCCCGTGGCAGCGGTTGTCGACGGTCGGCGTCGGCACCGGCCGGGTCGGCAGGTTCGTCGGCTTGGCGGTGGCCGTCGGGGTCGGGCTGCCGGGGGTGGTGGCGCCGGCGCTCGGCGGGGCGGAGGCCGACGGAGTGGCCGTGGCGCCGGCGCTCGGAGAGGCGGTGATGCCCACGGCACCGGCGGTGGCGGCGCCGACGGTGGCGCCGAGCGAGAGTGCCACCAGCGTGGACGCGGCCAGGAGTCGGGAAGTGCGCATGGTGAAGGGCCCCCATTTTTGGATGAATTTGGCTGAAATCAGGCGAATTGAGGCCATGGCCGAGCCGCTGGCACTGGTCGCGACCGCGCACCCTACCGTGCTGCTGTGGCCGGATTTCGACCAGGGGACGGTCTGCCGTCCTCCGGTTGCCGGGCGCGCGCGGCGGCCGGACGATGGGGGGCATGATGCACCAGATGCGAGCCGAGTACGGCGCCGGCGGCGAGGCCGGCGGGGTGCGGCTGTGGCACGTGGTCCGGGGTGAGGAGAGCGTGGCGATGTGCGGCCGCGAGCTCGATCCGCAGGCGCGGGTGCGGTCGGCGGTGGACTGGGGGAAGACCCCGGAGCTGTGCTGCCACACCTGTGGGGCGTACTTCCTGCGCGAGGCGCCGTACCTGGCGGCCGAGCACCCGTAAACGGCGCTACCGTGCTCGGCATGGAGGAACCCCTCGTCCGGCCGCGGCCGTTGACCGACGAGGCCGCCGGGCTGCGGGCCGGTGTGCCGGAACTTTCCGAGTACGTCGACCGGTTGTGCGCGCTGGTCGAGCGGGTGGACCCGCTGATCCACGCGTTCGTGCCGGAGCCCGGCCGGCACGAGCGGCTGCGGGCGCAGGCGCGGGAGCTGGCCGCGCGGTACCCGGAGCGGGACGGGCGGCCGCCGCTGTACGGGGTGGCGGTGGGCGTCAAGGACATCGTGCGCGTGGACGGGCTGCCCACGCACGGCGGTTCGGCGCTGCCGCCCGGGGTGCTGGCCGGGCCGCAGGCCGTGGTGGTGGACCGGCTGCGGGCGGCGGGGGCGCTGGTCGCGGGCAAGACGGTGACCGCCGAGTTCGCCGCGAGCGCCCCGGGTCCGACCCGCAATCCGCACCGCCCGGGGCACACCCCGGGCGGCTCCAGCAGCGGTTCGGCGGCGGCGGTCGCGGCCGGGCTGGTGCCGCTGGCGATCGGCACCCAGACGGTCGGCTCGGTGATCCGCCCGGCCGCGTACTGCGGGGTGGTGGGCTTCCGGCCGACGTACGGGCGGATCCCGATCGCGGGGGTGATCCCGAACGCGCCGAGCTTCGACACCCTGGGGACCTTCACCGCCGACCTGGCGGGCGCCGCCCTGGTGGCCCCGCTGCTCTGCGACGACTGGCGGCCGGAGCGCGGCGAGGCGCCCGGACCTGTGCTCGGGGTGCCGGACGGCACGTACCTGGAGTACGCCGAACCGGCCGCGCTGCAGGCCTTCGAGGAGCAGCTGGCGCGGTTGGCGCGGGCCGGGTTCACGGTGCGCCGGGTCGAGCTGTTCCCCGACTTCGCCGGGATCACCCGGCGGCTGCAGACGGTCAACCGCTTCGAGCTGGCCCGCGGCCACGCCGACTGGTTCGCCCGCTTCGGCGGGCTCTACCGGCCGGAGACGGTGGCGGGCATCCGGGCCGGCCGGGCCGTCGCGGCCGAGGACCGGGAGGCCGCCCTGCGGTTCCGGGAGCGGCTGGTCGAACGGGTGGCCGCGGCGGGTGCGGCGGCCGGGGTGGACCTGTGGCTGGCGCCCTCGGCGACCGGCGGGGCGCCGGAGGGCCTGCACAGCACCGGGGACGCGGTGATGTCGCTGCCGTGGAGCTTCCTCGGGCGGCCCGCGCTGAGCCTGCCGGCCGGGCGGACCGCGGAGGGGCTGCCGCTGGGGCTCCAGGTGGTCGGCGCGGCGGGCGGCGACGAGCGGCTGCTGGCCCAGGCGGCCTTCATCGAAGGGGTGTTGGCGGGGCGTTAGGCGAGCGCCGGGTCGGCCGGGTCGGTGGCCTCGGCGCGCAGCAGGCGCAGCAGCAGGCGGCCGGCCCGCTCGTACGGGGCGTCCTCGTCGTGCAGCACGGCCTGGGAGTTGGCCGTCTCCAGGACCGCGATCAGGGCGAAGGCGAGGTCCCCGAGGTCGGTGTCGGGGCGCAGGCCACCGGTGGCCCGGGCGGCGTCGAGGGCCTCGACGACGGTGTCGGACCACTCCCGGGCGCAGCCGGCCAGGGCGTCCCGGACGGGGCCGGGTCGGGCGTCGAACTCGGCGGTGACCTCGTAGAAGAAGCAGCCGCCGGGGAAGACCCGGGCGCGGGAGTAGGCGAGCCAGCTCTCGCAGAGGGCGCGGGCCCGGGCGAGGCCGGGCGGGACGTCGGCGACCGGGGCGACGACGGCGTCGGCGAAGATCCGGCGGGCGGCCCGGACGGTGGCGAGCTGCAGCTCCTCCTTGGAGCCGAAGCCGGCGAAGACGCCGCTCTTGCTGAGCCCGAGGTCGGTGGCGAGGCGGCCGATGGAGAGCGCGTCCAGGCCCTCGACGGAGGCGATGGAGACGGCGCGGCGCAGCACCGCCCGGCGGGTCTCCTCGCCGCGCAGGACCCGTCCGTCGGTGGTCGGTCCGGCCATCGTCCGCCCCTGTTCTGCTCGTCGTGCGTGCCGCCCAGGGTAGTGCGTGGACCTCGGGGGCCTCGGAAAGCCTCTGAAAACTGCACGAACGATCGTGCTAATATCTCGACGCGAGCGAGGCGTGACAAGGAGCGCGGAGAGCAGGGAGATCCGATGGACCCGGTTCAGGCACTGATCCGTACGACCCTCAACCCCACGGCCCGGATCGCTCCCGGCCTGGCCGGGCGGGCCGCCTTCGAACTCTTCACGCACCCGGTGCGGCGCAGCCGGGTGCGCGACTCGGAGCGGGAGGTGCACGGGCGGGCGGTCACCGAGCGGCTCGCCGTGGGCGGCAAACCGGTGGTCGGCTACCGCTGGGGGAGCGGCGAGCGGCCGGTCCTGCTGCTGCACGGCTGGCGCTCCCGGGCCTCCCGGTTCGCCCCGTACGTGCCCCGGCTGCGGGCGCTCGGGCTGAGCGCCGTCGCCTTCGACGCGCCGGGCCACGGCGACTCCGGCGGCCGGACCACCAGCGTGCTGGAGTACCGCGAGCTCGCGCTGCAACTCCAGGAGCGGTACGGGCCGTTCGAGGCGGTGGTGGCGCACTCGCTCGGCGTCTGCGCGGCTTTCGGGGCGCTGGCCGACGGCCTGCGGGCCGGGCGGCTGGCGGCCGTCTCCGGGGTGTCCCGGGTCGGCTTCTTCCCGGCCGCGTTCTGTGCCGGGCTCGGGTTGAACGCCGAGGTCGAGCGGGCGCTGCGGGAGCGGATCGAGCGGGAGCTGTTCGGCGGGGACGCCGGGGGCTGGGAACGCTACGACGCGGCGCGCCGGGTCGAGGCGGTCGCCGGGCCGGTGCTGGTGGTGCACGACGAGGGCGACGGCATCGTCCCGCCGAGCGAGGCGCAGCGGCTGCGCGGGGCGTACGGGGAGCGGCTGGACCTGGTGGTCACTCAGGGGCTCGGCCACCGCCGGATTATCGCGGAGCCGACCGTCGTTGATCAGGTGATCGGATTCATCTCTGCCGGCCGGGAGGTCGCTGTCGCATGAGGATCGTCGAACTGCACGTACAGGCCATGGAGTTGGCCGTCCAGGTGGTGGACGGCCTACGGCCGGACCAACTCGACCTGCCCACCCCCTGCGCCGGGTGGACGCTGCGCAAGCTGCTGGAGCACTGCGTCGGCCAGCACCAGGGCTTCGCCGCGGCCGCCCGCGGTGCCGGGCCCGACCTCGCGCTGTTCGCGGACGCCCCGCTCGGCGCGGACCCGGCGGGCGCCTTCCGCCGCACCGGTACCGACCTCGTCGAGGCCTTCCGGGCGGCGGCCGCCGAGGACCGGCCGCTCTGGCTGCCCGAGATCCGCGACGGCGGCCCGTTCCCGTTCACCCAGGCGGTGGGCTTCCACCTGCTGGACACCCTGGTGCACGGCTGGGACGTCGCCGCCGCGCTCGGCACCGCGGACGGACTGGTCGCGGCGGTGGACGGCGACGACGCGCTGGCCGCCGCGCTGCTGACGGTGACCGAGGCCGTCCCGAACACCGAGGAACACCGGGCGCCCGGCCGGGCCTTCGGCCCGGGGCTCGAACCCGGCGGCGGCGACGGGCGGTTCGCCCGCGCCCTGGCGCTGCTCGGCCGCGACCCGGCCTGGAAGCCGTAGCGGTTCGGGGCTGCAGGGCCTCCGGGCCTTCTAGGGTTTCCGGGACGCAGGGGATCCCGGAAACCCTAGGACGCCCGGGTGGCCCCGGTGCCCCGGGTGTCGGGGCCGCGCTGCTCGTCGGGGAAGCGCGGCCCGCCGATCAGGAAGAGCAGGGCGGCGGTCGGGAAGCCGAGCGAGGCGGCCAGCAACACGATGAACTGCCAGAACATCTTCCGCTCCTCGTCAGTCGCGGGCGGCCCGGACACCCGAAGGTGATCCCAAACCCGGCCCGCTCCGATTGGCCGAATCGTCCGGTCACTGTCCGACGGTATGGCCGAATCACCCCGGCTGCCACCGGGCGTCGCGCCCCGGCCCGCGCCACACCGGCGCACGGGTCTGGGCGCGGGCCACGCGCGGCGGCCACACTGTCGGGATGCAGCTACAGCTCGCAGGGGAAGCACGGCGGCCCGACCGCGAGAGCGAGGACTTCGTGGCGGCCTCGCCGGAGGCGCTGGTCCTGCTGGACGGCGCGAGCTCGCCGGCCGGTCTGGAGTCCGGGTGCCGGCACGGGACGGCCTGGTACGTGCGCCGGCTGGGCGTGCACCTGCTCGCCCGGCTCACCGACCGGGCGGACCGTTCGATCGCCGAGTGCCTGGCCGACGCCATCGTGGAGACGGCCGCGCTGCACGGCGGCCGCTGCGACCTCGCCCACCCCAACACCCCCGCCGCGATGGTCGTCGCGGCCCGGCGGCACGGCGAGGCGCTGGAGTACCTGGTGCTCGGCGACTCCCTGCTGGTGCTGGAGTTGAAGGACGGTCCGCCGAAGGTGATCGGGGACAACCAGCGCTTCCCCGCGGGGGAGGAGCTGCGCCACCAGGTCTGGGAGACCGTCCCCGGCTCGGCCGAGCGGGCCGCGCTGCACCTGGAGTACGCGATGGCCGTGCGCGCCGCCCGCAACCGGGGTGCCGGACCGTGGATCGCCGCGGCGAGCCCCCGGGCGGCCGAGCACGCCGAGACCGGCTTCGTCCGGCTGGACCGGCTGCACGCGCTGGCGGCCCTCACCGACGGCGCCTCGCGCTACACCGAGCGCTTCGGGTTGGGCAGTTGGGGCGACGTGCTGCGGCTGCTCGCCGAGTCGGGGCCGGGCGAGCTGATCGCCCAGGTCCGGGCGGTGGAGCGGGCGGACGCCGGCTGCGAGCGCTGGCCGCGCGGCAAGACGCACGACGACGCCTCGGCCCTCTACGCGCTGCTGTAGCGGAGCCGGGACCCGGCCCCGGACCGCGGGCGCGGGGTCGGGGTCGGGCGGCGCAAGAGACGACAGAACGACAGAACCACAGAACGGCGGAACGGCGGAACGGCCGCAGGCGACACCTGCGACCGTTCC